>JAPKAJ010000069.1 GCA_028825345.1 Arenicellales bacterium
TGATCAGGGACATGAGATCGGCCACCATGGATATCTGCATGAGAACCCGCTGGAATTCAACCGAGATGCGCAAGCCTTACTGCTCGACAAGGGAATCGATATCATTCAGCAATCAACTGGAGTTGCTCCTGTCGGATACCGCGCGCCGCTATATAACTACACCAACGACACTACAGATTTACTGATCGAACGAGGTTTTAAGTACGATGCCTCGTTGATGGGAGACGACATCCCGTATATCCTTAGATCACAAGGAAAACCTCATTGAATTACCCAGCCACTGGGGATGCGATGACTGGCCACCCTTTGCCCATGTACCCGACCTGGACTATCAAATGCCAGTGCGATCTCCCTCGGCCGGGTTAAGTGCGTTTATCGAGGAGTTTGAAGCAGCCTATCGATGGGGATGCCTTTTCATTCCAGTTTGGCATCCATTTGTGACGGGCTGCCTTGCAAGATGGAGTGCGGTCGAAGACTGGCTTTGTACTTTGGTCGCCCGTGGAGATAATGTTTGCGCCGATGTGTGAAATAGCAGCTCATATTCAACAAATCTGGGATACTGGAACCCACACCCCGCGAATCGATACTCTGCCCTACTACAAGGGTCCGGTAAGTTAAGTGTGCTGTGATGCATCCCATGGCTAGCCCGTAACAAAATCGCTCTGAGTCATTTTTAGTGACCGAAAGAACCATGAATCGACCCAAATTATGTTAGATCTGATTATAAGAAACGCGAGCATCCCTGATGAACCGGCACTTTTGGATATTGCCTGTCGCGAAGGCCGCATCGTCGAACGCGCTGCGCATATTGATGGCCAGGCCGAGACCGAGATTGACGCCAAAGGCTACCTTGTCAGTCCGCCTTTCGTCGACAGTCATTTCCATATGGATTCAACCCTGACCTATGGCAGACCCCGAGTCAACGAGAGCGGCACGCTGCTCGAAGGTATCCGCTTGTGGGGGGAATTGAAATCAACCTTGTCATCAGACGATTTCGAACAGCGTGCACTCATGCTCTGTCGTTGGGCCGTCGCTAAGGGTAATCTTGCAATCCGCTCCCATGTCGATATCAGCGATCCCTCACTGACGGCAGCTCACGTATTGCTCTCAGTTAAAGAGAAAGTCAAACCCTGGCTGGATCTTCAATTGGTGGCTTTTCCTCAGGACGGGTTGTATAGACACCCCGATGCCCAAAAGCAACTAGAGCAATCACTCGATCTGGGCATCGACGTTGTCGGCGGTATTCCCCACTTTGAGCGAAGTTATGAGGAAGGGCGTCAATCAGTAGAGGCGTTGTGCCGCATAGCTGCTGACCGCGGTTTAATGGTTGATATGCATTGCGACGAAACCGATGACCCCTCATCGCGCCATATCGAAACCCTCGCATCCACTTCAATACAACTTGGAATGCACGGACGGGTCAGCGGCTCCCACCTGACCTCCATGCATTCTATGGATGACTATTTCGCCGATAAACTGCTGGGATTAATGCACGAAGCGCAGATCAATGCAATCGCCTGCCCGCTGATCAACATTACCCTGCAAGGACGTAAAGATACCTACCCGAAACGTCGCGGGATGACGCGAGTAAAAGAGATGGTCGATAAGGGAATCAACTGTTCGTTTGGCCACGACTGTGTCATGGACCCCTGGTATGCCGCGGGCAGCCACGACATGCTCGAAGTCGCTCATATGGGGCTCCATGTGGCGCAGATGACTGGAACCGCCCAAGCGCGTAGCGTCTACGATGCGATAACTGTTAACCCCGCCAGAGCGCTGAATCTTGTCAATTATGGCCTTAGTGTTGGGTGCAATGCCGACATGGTAATCCTGCAGGCTGCAGGCCCCATTGAGGCAATCCGTTTGCGGGCCACTCGGCTTTTTGTGATTCGCCGGGGCAAGATCATCAGCAAAACGCCGGCGGTAAAAAGTGAAGTCGAGATGCTGGGTGCAACCCAGCAAATAACTTTTGCCCAAACTGAGATCCCCTGACATTGGGGCGCGAGCGAAAGATCAACCTGCCGGCTGGCCCTTTGCCTCGCAAATTTTTTCAACTGCCTTTTGCAGGCGCGCAAGTCCCTGATCTATATCGTCTTTTGGAATAATGAGTGAAGGTGCCACACGCAGCACGTTGGCGCCAGCGACCAGAACAAATAATCCTTCATTTTGAGCCGCCTGCATAAAATCCCGGGCTCTGCCGGTCCATGGCTCAGCGAGCACACAGCCCATCAGTAATCCCATGCCTCGAACCTGCTCAAATACCCCGTATTGCTGACCAATCGCGAGTATTCCCGCCTCAAGGCGTTCGCGTCGCTCGCTAACCCCGGTTAACACGGCCGGAGCACTAACAATATCCAGGACCGCATTAGCCACTGCGCACCCCATCGGGTTGCCGCCCCAGGTGCTGCCGTGGGTGCCGACACCTAGTGACGCCGCTACTTTATCGCTCGACAAAGTAGCGGCAATTGGAAAGCCGCCGCCCAGCGCCTTCGCCGTGGTTAAAAGATCGGGGATGACATTGAATGCCTGGTAGGCATACAACGATCCGGTTCGGCCAACACCCGTCTGAACTTCGTCCAGGATCATCAGCGCCTGATGCTCATCGCATAGGCTCCGTATGCGTTCGAGGAATTCTGTTTCAGCGGCTATTACCCCGCCCTCCCCTTGTACCGGCTCGACAATAACCGCGCAAACATCGCTGTCAAAGGCCTCTTCAAGCGCATCTATGTCATTGAAAGGTAGATGCTGAATCCCACCAGGCAAGGGTCCAAAACCCTGCCGGTAATTGGGCTGCCCACCCGCCGTGACGGTAAAAAGCGTGCGCCCATGAAAGGCGTTTTCAAAGGACAGGATTCGAGACTTTTTCTCGCCATGATGATCAAAGGCATAACGCCGGGCAAGTTTCAATGCCGCCTCGTTGGCCTCGGCTCCAGAGTTGGAAAAAAATACCTTATCTGCAAACGTTAATGCCACAAGTTTTTTTGCCAGCAATAGTGCCGGTTCCGTGACCAGGATATTGGAAGTGTGCCAAAGCTTGTTAGCCTGTTCCGTGAGGGCCTCAACCAGCGCAGGATGGGCATGGCCCAGGGCGTTTACGGCGATCCCGGCTGCGAAATCAATGTACTCCCGCCCGGCCTGATCCCATAGTCGAGATCCAGATCCCCGGACCGGAATCATCTGCGCAGGCGCGTAGTTCGGCATCATATATGTGTCGTACCAGCCTCGCTCAATGCTGCTCATTGATCAATCCTTCCATGCCTTTAAGAAAATGACCTTTGATTCTAACCACGACACGACGAAAACTCACCATCCGAAGATCTTTCTGACCTTGCGCCTTTAAACCCACGGCGCATCAGACTGATTTGAAACACCGATACAGGCGACCCCAATGTCACTTTTCGATCGAGTTCCGGTTTGATGACGATACCACTCGATCAGGCCTTAGGAGGTTGCTAGAATGCGTGTGCCCGTGATGACGATTTACTGCTACGGGTCCAACGGCGTGTCCCAACTATCTATATTGCAAACGGCCTTGTATGAAAAAAGAAACCTCTTCCGCTATTCGCGCAGATGCTACCCGGGCGATCATTTCCGGGCGCTCGTCTTTCAGTCATCACGGTGTCGTCAATACGCCGGTCTATCATGCCTCGACAATTCTGCACCCCAATGTCGAGTCATTCGAAAAACGCCATGACTCCAAAACCGGTGATCGACGAAAAGTCATCTATGGCTTACTAGGCACTCCCACCAGTTTCGATCTGGAAGAAGCGATTGCAGACCTTGAAGGGGGGTACGATGCACTCCTCACCCCGTCTGGATTAGCCGCAATCAATATCGCCTTGCTGGCATTTTTGCGCCCCGGGGACCACATACTGGTAGCGGATTCGGTTTATGCATGGACTCGATCCTTTAGCGATCAGATGTTGTCGGATCTGGGTGTTGAAGTTCAGTACTACAACCCCTTAGTTGGTGCAGATATCGCATCGCTTATCCGTCCTAGTACACGAGTGATTTTTCTGGAATCACCCGGCTCATACACCTTTGAGGTGCAGGATATTCCTGCGATCACTGAGGTCGCACGGAAGCATCAGGTAACCACCATCCTCGATAACACCTGGGCAACACCACTATTTTTCAAATCATTTGAGCACGGAGTTGATGTATCTGTCCACGCGGCCACTAAATACTTATCTGGCCATAGCGACGTCATGATGGGAGCAATCGTCTGCAACGAGGCCTCCTGGGAGGCTGTACACCGTACCCACAAGTTGTTCGGCCAATGTGTCGGACCAGACGATGCCTACGCCACGCTGCGCAGTGTACGAACCCTGCCAACGCGGCTGCGGGCACATCAGGAGCAAGGAATCGCACTTGCCACTTGGCTTGCAGGCCGTGACGAAGTCGCCGAGGTGTTACACCCCGCGCTCCCGAGTCATCCCGGACACAAGATATGGCAACGTGATTTTCTCGGAGCATCTGGCCTTTTCAGTATTGTCCTCAAACCTCAACCTCGCCAAGCAGTCCTGGATATGGTCAACAACCTCGAGCTTTTTGGGATAGGGGCCAGTTGGGGAGGTTATGAAAGTCTGCTGATCCCTGTGTATCCTGAAAAGCACCGCAGTGCCGTTCCGTGGAACTCATCGGGTCAACTCTTGCGCATTCACGCGGGACTCGAATCGCTCGATGATCTTATCGTTGATCTTGAGGCAGGTTTGGGCCAGCTTAGCGCGTGAATTTGTTTGGCTCTGTAATCCAAGTTGACACCGATGCCCCTGGACGAGACGCTGAAACCCGAGTGTGAAACCTTTCTTTCACAGTTTCGCTCACTCCTGCTCGGCACGCTCAACACCGAAGAGGAAGTGGATTTGAGTTACGCGCCGTTTGTCGATTATCACGACTCTTTTTTCATTCTGACCAGCCAATTGTCTTCGCATACCGCCAACCTTGAACAGCGCGGTAGCGCCACAGTCTTTTTCATCGAAGATGAATCCGCTTGTGACGAGATCTACGCCCGGCGTAGGTTGAATTTTCATTGCCAGGCCCTGGTCCATAGCCGAGACAGCGATACCTGGCAAACTCTTACTCCGCTGTTTTGTGAACGTTTTGGCCAGATCATCGAAACATTGACCTCTTTGCCAGATTTCCAGTTGTTTCAACTGACCCCATCCAGTGGTCGCTGGGTAAAGGGTTTTGGAAAAGCCTTTGATTTTTGTGGGCGAATCGAACGCGATGCTATCCACTTAAATCCCAGCAAAAGCCAGGACTCAGGCTAACTGTCGTTCCTGCGACTGACAGGCCGCTTGCGTTTTACCCGGGTGGTGCGACTTGTTTTAGCCTTATCGTTGAGTGCGGCCCGCGCTGAAGCAGGTGAGGAGCGCAATGACTTGCTGCGGGGCGTGCCGCGCGCCCTCTTCATTCCTGCGAGGCGATAAAGACCATCGTGTTGTGACAACTGAAGCTCCAGATGCTGGCCACTTTTCAACTCGCGGCTCAGCAGGAACGAACCGTAACGCACCCTCACCAGGCGGCTGACTGTGCAACCCACGCTCTCCCACATGCGCCGAACTTCACGGTAGCGCCCTTCTTTGAGGACCACGGTATGCCAGTGATTGGCACCACTGCCAGATTGCGTGCGAATTGACTCAAACCGGCACAACTGGCCGCCCAGAAGAATGCCTTCACTCAAACGACGCAAGTCAGCCGGATTCACCTGACCACGGACCCGACAGCGGTACTCTCGCTCGATCTCCTGGGAGGGGTGCATCAAACGATGCGCCAGTTCTCCATCGGTGGTAAACAGCATAAGGCCCGAGGTATTAAAGTCCAACCGCCCAACCGAAACCCAACGCTGCCCGCGAAGCTTGGGCAGCCCATCAAAAACCGTTGGCCTGCCTTGCGGATCCTGCCGGGAACAAATCTGGCCCACCGGTTTATGATAAAGCAGTGCCCGCGAGCTGCCCGGCGAAGCGGTGTTCAACTGAATCCTTCGACCATCGACGAGCACACGGGACTGGGCGCTGACCTGTTGCCCAATTACCGCCACTTTTCCGTCAACCTCAACCCGGCCATGACGAATCCAGTCTTCGATCTCCCGCCTCGAACCCAATCCGGCGTGGGCGAGCATCTTCTGGATTCGTTCAGCCAATCTCGTGACTTGAGGCGACCCGTGAGATCAGATCTTCCTCGCCAGGGTCGCCAATGGGTTCGGCCCTGCTCGCTTCGGTTTCAGTTTCAGTTTCAGTTTCAACAGGCGACTGGGTGTGATCCGTTTCTGGCGACTCTTCAACCGATGCTTGATCGGCCGTGGCATCCGGATCGCCATCTCCGCTGGGCTCACCAACGGGTGCCGCGATGGGCGCCGGCATCTCTATGCCCAGCTCGCGAGCAATATCGGCCAGTTCCCGCTCATCTTCGAGGTTAGGTAACGACGTCAAAGACGGCAGCCCAAAATATTCCAAAAAAGCCGAGGTAGTGACATACAGCGCTGGATGTCCAGGCACCTCACGAGTGCCGGACTGACGCACCCACTCCCGGTCAAGCAAAGAGCGCATGATTTCGGTCGTTACCGTGACTCCGCGTATATCCTCGATATCACCCCGGGTAACCGGCTGCCGATAAGCAATAATCGCGAGGGTTTCCAATAGAGCTCGAGAGTACCGGGGCGGCCGGCTCTCCCGCAGCGTACGCAAAGCCGAGGCGTACGGGGCACGAGTCTGAAAACGAAAGCCGCCCGCCACCTCAACAAGTTCAACCCCTCGGTTAGAGTAGTGACTTCTGAGTTGCTCTAATGACGACCGTATCTCATCGGCTCGCTCGCGGCTGGCCTGACCCGGGAAAAGGGTCTGCAAATCGCGGATAGCCAAGGGACGCTCGGCCGAGAACAAGGCCGCCTCTACGGTATGAATAATTTCGTTCTTATCGTTCATGCACTCTTGACTTTGACGTGGATTGGGGCAAAAGGTTCATTCTGGGTAACTACCAGCACGTTATCACGGACCAACTCGAGTACGGCAATAAAACTGACAACCAGCCCCTTGCGGCCTTCGTCTGGACTGAAAAAATCTTGCAGGGATACATACTCCCCGCTTCGGACCCGCTCCAGGATCTGAGTCATCCGTTCACGAACCGAGAATGTTTCGGGAACCATCTGCAGATGTTCGCGGCGCGCGGCTGATAACATCGCAGATCGCATCGCTGTCACCAGATCTTCAAGGTCGACCGGAGTCTCCTCTTTAGGTGGATTGGGGTCCTCGACTCGAGCGTAGACCAGGTACAGATCGCGCTCCACCCGCGGCCGATCGTCGAGGTTCTCGGCAGCATTTCGGAAGCGCTCGTACTCCTGCAGGCGCTTAATAAGAGCCGCCCGAGGATCCTCCTCTTCTTCCTCACCTGGTCCCGGGCGCGGCAACAGCATGCGCGACTTGATCTCGGCGAGCATCGTTGCCATCACCAGGTAATCGGCCGCAAGATCCAACTGCATCTGCTGCATCAGCTCAATATAGTTCATGTACTGGCGGGTAATATCCGCCACGGGCAGATCAAGAATATCGATATTCTGCCTACGAATAAGGTGCAGTAACAGATCGAGCGGGCCCTCAAAGCCCTCTAAAACGACTTCTAAAGCCTCGGGCGGAATATACAGGCCCTCGGGCCACTGGTCGAAGGCCTTACCCCCGACAACAGCACGTGCACCAGTTCCCAGATTCGCCTCAGAGGTTCCGCTAGCAGGCGCTTCACTCATTAGTAAAGGGTTCCCACTACCGTGCGCACTTCATGGATGGTCTCTTGTGCAACATCTCTTGCACGCTCGCAGCCAGACTCGATAATCTCACGCACCTGCTTGGGGTTTTGCTCAAAAGGGCGAGCCCTGTCACGAAGAACAGACTGCTCCTTAAGGATCGCCTCCAACAATGGCTTCTTACAGTCGACGCAACCTATGCCGGCGCTACGACAACCGCTTGCCAACTCAAGACGTCGCGCTTCGTCAGTATAGATACGATGTAAATCCCATACCGGACACTTGTCTGGGTCGCCGGGGTCATGACGGCGCTGCCGCGCCGGATCCGTGGGCATTGTCATCAGCCGGGTTTTTACCCGCTCAGGCTCGTCGCGCATCTGAATCGTATTGTTATACGACTTTGACATCTTTTGGCCGTCCAGCCCCGGCATCTTTGCCGCTGGCGTCAGCAGCGCCTCTGGCTCGGGCAGGATTTCTCGGCCGCCGCCGTCGAGGTATCCCACTAAACGCTCGCGGTCCTGCGGCCCTATATTGCCGGACCCCTCTAACACTTGGAGCGCCTGCTCCCGGGCCAAACTAACACCTTCCTGAAGCCACTGACGTCGCAAGCTTACGAATTGCTTGGCCGATTTCTTTCCTAGTTTGGCTAGCGCCTCAAGAGCCTTTTCTTCGAAAGCACCGTCACGCCCAAATATATGATTAAACCGCCGGGCAATCTCGCGGGTGAGTTCGACGTGTGGCACTTGATCTTCACCCACCGGCACCCCGGTGGCGCGGTACATCAGAATATCAGCGCTTTGCAGCAAGGGGTAGCCCAAAAAGCCGTAAGTCGCCAAATCGCGATCATTCAGCTTCTGCTGTTGATCCTTAAAGCTCGGGACCCGCATGAGCCAGCCGAGGGGCGTCACCATAGACAGCAGCAGATGTAACTCGGCATGTTGAGGTATGCGGGACTGAATGAACAATGTCGCCTTATCCGGATCTACCCCGGCTGCCAGCCAGTCGACAAGCATTTCCCAAACGTTGGCACCCATTACCCCCGGTTCTTCGTAGTGGGTCGTCAGAGCATGCCAATCCGCTACGAAAAAAAAGCACTCGGATTGCTCTTGCAGTGCGGTCCAATTCTTGAGGACCCCATGGTAATGCCCCAGATGCAGCCGGCCGGTGGGTCGCATCCCGGACAAGATTCGCCCGGATTCAGTTTTAGATGGCATCGCAGGGCTCTACAAGTTTTCTATTCGTAAAAAGAAGTAACCAGAAAATAGATCCGGCTAAGGCGCAGAGTGCACCTGTGTAATTGTACCTGATCACTCGAGCGCAAGCCCTAAAACCCGACGCAAGATGACTGTTTGAGTCTGATATTTCGAGTCAAAACTGAGTCTTCGTTAACCCTTGATTCCAAGCAGCGGTCTATACCGGTCCAGGCATAAGGTGGGGGTCCGATTAGGATATTCGACCCTGCGAGACGAATCGTAAGGATCCGATCTTGTCCAGTCGTTGATCGGAGCAGGCCTTAAGGCAGTCGCACAGCCTGCGCCCACCCTCCAAACCCATGTCGCCCTCAAGTTCTGCCAGTGGCTCAAGCACGAATCGGCGTTCAAGCATTCGTGGATGCGGAAGCGTCAGGGTATCGCTCTGCAGCACCGTCTCGTTATACAAAAGCAAATCCAGATCAATCAGCCTGGGGCCGAATCGCTCACCGACTCGAACCCGGCCCTGTTCAGTTTCGATCCGCAACAACTGCTCAAGCAGTTCGCCAGGCCCAAGCGACGTATCAATTCGGGCGACTGCGTTAAGAAAGTCCGGTTGTGCGCTCAGCCCGACCGGAGCGCTTTGGTAAACCGAGGAGACCGCAATGAGCTCTACGCCAAAAATGCGGTCCAATGCGTCGAGCGCGTCTTGAAGCGCCGCCGCCGGATCACCAAGGTTGCCGCCCAGGCCGACCCACGCAGAAACCAAAGAGCCGGATTCAATCACGTGGCTGGCTTGCTTTTCTCGTTAGATCGCTTTCGCGGGCGACGTCTTTTGTTCCGCGCAGGCCCTGGGTTAAGCGCTTTTATCATCTCCTGTTGTTCGGGTACGCTATGTTCCTGAATTTGAGTCCACCACTCTGCCAAGCTCTCCGGCACCTCGCCAGCACCGCCGCGCAACACCAAAAAATCATAGGCTGCGCGAAACCGTTTGCTCTCCAACAATCGATGGATAGTGCGGGGCCGCCGACTCTCAAGACGCGCTTGCAGTTCCCAGATTTCATATACGATAGTGCTGACGCGCCGGGGGATAGAAATGCGCTGGCTTTCCCTACCGATTACCGCCGCCGCGGCTTGCTGCAGGGCCGGGTAAGGCGCGACCCCATGATCCATTCGGCGATCGCGCTCCAGGCACACGGCTCGCCACAACAATCCGGCAAATAAAAAGGCCGCAATAACCGGTTTTCCTTGTTGTACGCGCTGATCGGTATTCTTAAGAGCCCGACAAACCAACCCAGTGCCCGGCGCAAGGTCAGTATCGGTAAAAGTGCGTTCTGCTTCAGGAAACAGCTCGGC
>JAPKAJ010000371.1 GCA_028825345.1 Arenicellales bacterium
CCGCGCGGGCGGGCGAGGTCTTTTCGCTCTCGATGTAACCGACCCCAGCAATTTTCTTGACACCTCTGGCAAGGCTGCGCAAGTAGTGCTGTGGGAATTCAGCGACGCCGACGATGTCAACCTTGGCTATACCTTCAGTGAGCCGACCATTGCCCTTTTGAACAACGGCAAGTGGGCTGCTATCGTCGGCAACGGCTATGGCAACAGTGGCAACGGCGAGGCAGAGCTGTTCATCATCTACCTGGAGGGTGGTCTGGATGGCATCTGGACCTATGGCAGTGATTATCTGCGTATCAGCACCGGCTCAGGCACCTCGATAAATCCCGATGGCTTATCAACACCGGCGGTGATCGATCTCAACGGCGACGCTGTCGCCGACCGGGTCTACGCCGGCAGCTTGCATGGCGGCCTGTGGGCTTTTGATATCAGCGCCACCAGCTCGACCGGGTGGGGTATCGCGCATGGCAGCCAGCCACTCTTTGCGGCCACCAATGACGCAGGCGACCCACAGCCGATCACGACCCGTCCGCAGATAATCCGCCACCCAAGCATCAGTGACGGGCCTGACCCCAATGTGATGGTGCTGTTTGGTACTGGTCAGTATCTTGTCGAAGCCGATAAGGCGACCACCGGGTTACAGAGCTTCTACGGCATCTGGGACCGGGGTGAAGGTAACCGCATCCGGGCCCACCTACAGGCCCAATCCCTGGTAGTAGGCACCGGTGCCTCAGTGCGGCTGATTACCGAAAATGATGTTAACTACACTGGCGCGGGAGGGCCACTTCAGTACGGCTGGTACCTGGATCTCGATGCCGGTGAGCGGGTGGTCTCGGACTATCTGGTTCGAGCCGGTATTGTTTATTTCAATACTCAGATACCAGACGAAAGGCCTTGCGCCTTTGGTGGCAGCGGCTGGCTGATGTCTGTGCAGGCAGGCAATGGCTCTAATCCGGATGCGGACTCTCCTCAGTTTGATCTGAATGATGATGGCGAAGTACTCGTCGCTGGCGATACCATAACGCACGATGGCGCACAGTACGCGCCTGCGGGAGAGAAGTTTGCCTCCAGCAAAGGGCTGCCGGCAGCGCCTGCGATCATCGGCAACAAACGCTATACCACCGGCACGCAGACAGCCCAGCATCCTGGTGAAGAAGACACTCAGATGGATGTCAGCGTGATTGCATCCATCGAGCCTACGCTGGACGGGCGAATGTCCTGGGATCAGTTAACTCCCGAATAAAGAGGGCATGCACCAAAAGATTTACTGCCGGGGTGGAACGCGAATCCTGACATCATCTGCTGTCGGACTTTATGTTCTAATGTTCTCAGGATTATGTAAATGGCCCGACTGACTCTCAGCGTCTTCGCCCTGCTGCTCGCCTGCAATACTGGCTGGAGTCAAACCGGCGCGCCCGGAAGAGTCACTGTCACCGCCGCCCGGGCCGGTCAGAATCTGCTGCTGACGGCTGAGATTCCAGCAACTGCTGTTGGAAACTCTGCCAGTGCTGCCAACACTCGCCTGCAGACCCTGAGCCTCGCACTGCGTGATTCCACCCGCGCCTTTGTCCTGCCCGAGGCCGCTGGCTGCGAACAAACCGGGGGCGACGTGATCCACCACCGTGCCTCGGGCTTTGGGCCCGCCGTTAGTGCGGGTTGGGAGTTCACCTGCACCTACCCTGATGCCGTGAACAGCATTGGCATCAGTCTTTTTTCGCTGGTACCGGTCGAGTCGATGGATGCAATGGTCTTTCCAGATGGACAGCAGGTGATCACCAGGGACCACCCGGTACTCGACCTGTGACCGATCAAAGATTGCCCGGGTTCAACCGCCTGCGCTCAGGCGCGCTCGGTCGTCACTACCTGCTGCTGACATGCGTTGGATTGATGCTGCAATTACTGCAGTCGGTGCAACCGGCACTCGGCCAGTCAGTTTCGGATGCCGGGTCCTGCCGGGCTGACGTGGTCTTTCTGATGGATAACACCGGCAGTATGGGTGGGCCGATTACCACCACCAAACGCAACGCCTCGACCATCCTGGATGCGATCTCCGGTAGTGATCCGCGCTTTGCCGGCATCGACACACGCTACGCGGTGGCTACCTATTGGGGTGACCCGCGAGAACATATAGCCGGATCAGGTGGCCGATATTGGTGTCATCGTGATAGCTGCCCTTGGTCGTGGTGCAGTCGTTATTACTGCGAGAATCCTCGTGGACGGTGTCATAGCTGGTACCCCAAGGAATGTTCGGTCGCAGAACCTACCGAAGCAGAAAAAACCTCTGCGGCGCAAAAGGCTTTCCGGATCAACCAGGCGCTGACTGATTCCAAGCGCCTGACCCAGCGCGGCATGAACCAGTGGCGCCCCTGCAGCAGTCCAGGTGGCTGCGGTGGCGACTGGGCAGAGGCCAATTTTTTTGCCCTGCATCAACTGGCGACTGGCGGCGGCACTACTGATGGTATTTGTATAGATCCGCTGGGAGCTCATGATGGC
>JAPKAJ010000070.1 GCA_028825345.1 Arenicellales bacterium
CAGGCGTTGTGGAACACCGGTTAAGGGGAAGGGAAATAACCACAACAGAAACACGCCCAGTACACCTAGTGCAAAGGCAACCGGGACACGTAGTATCAATAGCGTCACCAGCGACAACAAAATCAGGAAAGAGCTCATGATTACTGATGCACTGTAGGTGACGAAGCAGGTGTCCAGATCTTGGAAATCTCAGCGATGGCCTGTAGCAGGAGTAGCCCGAACCCCACCCAGATAGACGCCTGCGTGAACCATTTTGGCAAGGCAAGATAGGTATCGGTGGTATGGCCTCTCAAGGTCGATTTAAGCCATAACTCAAAACCGTAATAAACTGCTACCGCGCAAAATATAATTATCAAAACCAGCGCGAAGCTATCTAGCCATTTTCTGATGGTGGAATTTTCATCTCGAAAGACGATATCAATCACTACCATTTCGCGATGCTTCAGTGCAAAAGCGGCCGCAAGATAGGCAGCCCAGATTTGAATGATGCGCGAGACTTCGTCTACCCAAATGGTAGGCATGGTAAAGACATGACGCATGAATACTTCGTAGGTTATGAAAAACCCGACCGCGAAGAACAACCAGGCGGCGAGCCTGCCGGTGAACTCTGAAATAGAATTAATCGCCTTTAGCATGCAGATACCCACGAAAAAAGGGCGCAAAGATTGCGCCCTTTATGTTTGTATTTCCTGGTAGAGGTAAAGATCGGGATTAGAGCCCACGTCCCGCTGCAACTACCTGCTCAGCCACACTTCCGTTCTCTTTAACAAAACGATCGACAACCGATTTGGTTGCGTCAACCCATTGCGCACGTTCTGCATCGGACAAGTGAATGACGTTAATCTTGTCTTCGACTTCTTTGACCATACTGGCCTCACCGGCATATACCTGGTCTCGTAATTCTTTCTCCACCCTGGCGGCGGCATTAAGAATTATCCTCTGATGCGCCTTCGATAATGAATTAAAGAAGTCGTTGTTCATTACCGCCACGAATTCAATCGCGCTATCGTAGCTCAGCGTCATATTATCCATAACTTCGTATAGTTTGCGGCTCTTAACTGCCGATGCACCTGTCATGCCGACATCCACCGCTCCCTGCTGATAGGCGAGGAACTGCTTTGAGCCAGACATCAATGTAGGCGCGCCGCCCAGGGCTTCGACCGTCCAACCGAGAACCTTGCCGTAAGTGCGGACCTTTTGACCATTCAAGTCAGCCGGGGTACGGATCGGGTTTCCCCTGTTAAGATAAATGTTACGCCCGAACGCCTGCCACCAGAGCACCTTAGCGCCAGTTTCTTCCAGCACTGCCTGGTCAAGAATGTTGCGCATACTCGAGCCGCTGGCCGCAGCCTTTCTTAAATGCGCCTCGTCACGAAAGAAAAAAGGTAGATTAATTACATCAACCGCGGGGACCGAACCGGCAAACCGGCCGAGAAACGCCGAGCCAGCTTCAACTGCTCCAGAACCCACTGCTTCGGGTACCTGCTTGTCTTTATAAAGCTGCGCCGAAGGGAATAGCTGCAACTCCAGCTCACCGCCAGATTCCCGTTCTATAATTTCTTTAAATGCAAGCCAGTTCTGACCGAGAGAATGGGTTTCGGGAAGTTGCAAGGTAACTCGTATGATTGTTGCAGCTTGAATAGTACTGATCGATATTATGCTGAAGATCGAAATCCAGACGAGTTTGGAAAATAATTTCATTGTTTCATTGCTCCTGTTTTTATCAGTAATAATTGGTTTGTTGGGAGGGGAAATTGTTGTAGCTACTTCCCTGCGCGGTTATGCTCACCCGGTGCTTTTAGCATATATCCCTGGCACTTACAAACTGCCAAGTGTTGGTAGTAGGTTGTGGCAGGAAGGGGCGTTAATGCTGCCTATACTCTCGCCCGATGAAGGTTTAGCCCTCCCCTACCCCTCTGCGTTACAGCCAACAACAGTGAAAACTAGTGTGCTGAAAATGTGCTGATTTCTGACCACTCAAGGCTATCAGGGAACTTTGCGTGGAGTTGATGGCTGATTATTAAAGGGTTTTTGGGGTTTTATTTCAGAGCGCTCTGCCTTCACACGGCAGGAGTCACTGCGCCTGCAAATATTTAATGGTGGCAGGAAGGGACGTTAATGCTGCCTATTAATTGCTCGAGGTTGGGGCTCTTGGCTTGGGGCTGGTAGTCTCCGGGTTCGCCGCTAGAAGGAACCGTTCATGGCCACCAAAGTCGTTATCTTCGCCTTCGACGGGCTGCGCCCCGATATGGTGACGCCCGTCGTCATGCCGAACCTGCACCGCTTCGCGCAAACGGGAACATTGTGCACCGGATCCCGGGTGGCGTTTCCGACCGAGACTCGAGTCAATCAGGCCACCTTGGTCACCGGCTGCTGGCCGACCCGTCACGGCATCGTCGGCAACCGGTTTATGGACCCGGCTGCCGCTGGTGGCTCGCTCATCAACTCCGGTGACGAGGACCAGCTTCGGGCCGCGAGTGATGCACTCGAGGGCCGGTTGCTCGATGTGCCGTCGCTCGGGGAGATCCTGGCCGAGCGGGGAATGTCGCTCGCGGTTGCAGGCTCGGGAACCGCGGGGGGTACTCGTATCTTGCATCACCGTGCGGAGGCGCTCGGTGACTTTCGCCTCTCGCTGTATCGCCCGGATGCCTCCACGCCGGTGGCCGAAGTTCAGGCGGTGGTGGACAAGCTGGGGCCAATTCCCGAGGCCAAAGTGCCGGCGCTGGAACGAACGACCTATCTGCTCGATACCTTTCTCGAGGGGATCGCACCGCGTCTCGCGCCGGAGGTCACCATCTTGTGGTCGTTCGAACCGGATATCAGCTACCACTACAGCGGGCTCGGCACCGAGGATAACCTCTCGGCGCTTGGCCATGCGGATGCGCAGTTTGGTCGGCTCGTCGACTGGCGAAATCAGTTGCCGATCGACGAGCGGCCTACCCTCTTAACACTATCCGATCATGGGCATCTGGCTATCGAGGGCGAGCCGATTGACGTCGCGGGCAAGCTCGCCGAGGCCGGATTCTCCGTAGGGCCAGCCCTGACCGACGAGGTTGACGCCGCGCTTTTCTGCCAGCGCGCGGGGGGCATCTACGTGCGGGACCGCGAGAGGGAACAGGTTGCCGAAATTGCCGGGTGGTTACGTGCGCAACCCTGGTGTGAACTGGTTTTCACCGATTCGCTCCCCGACACCCTGTCGCTCGCGGATGTGCGTATCGCACATCGACGGGCGCCGGACATTGCTTTTGTTACCACGGCGCATGACGGCACGAACGCCGCGGGTCTGGTGGGACGTTGCACCCACGATACCTCGGGGCTCGCGACCGATGGTGGGCTGCACGGCGGCCTGCACCCGATCGAGCTCGGAAACTGGTTTGCCCTGCAGGGTGCAAGCAACGCGGGCATCGAACCCTATCGGGTAGTCGATACTCCGTGCGGGATCGTCGACGTGCTGCCGACCGTTCTGCATCTGCTTGGCATCGAGGTAGAACACCAACTCGACGGACGGGTGTTGCACGAACTGCTCGGGGAGGTGTTGCCCAATGCCTCGGTAGAGACTGTTGAATCAGTCGCAGCGGGAATGGTGCTCGAGCGCAGCACCTTCGCCGGGGCGACCTACCTCGAACGCGGCTATCGGCGCTGACGTCACAAGCCCCAACCCGCAAGCCTTGCACCATGGCCGATGGTGCGGGGCCTGGGTTGGCCTGGGTTAGCTAGATCTGGCCGCTCTCGACACCGCGCCAGGTGCGATCCAGCGCCCGGAGTAATTTTTCGATGATCTCTTGGTGGGCCTTAACCGCGCTCTACTATTGATAGCGGCCAAGTGTTTATAGCAACTGGTGGCAGGAAGGGGCGCTAATGCTGCCTATACTCTTTACTAAAAACTTAAAACTTAAAACTTAAAACTTAAAACTTAAAACTTAAAACTTAAAACTTAACATTCAAGATGCGGCCCTCTTTTATACCCCTTATATAGCGCCGCACGGCGATAATGGTAAAAATGGAAATAGACGAAGGCGGGGCGCAAGACTTATGACCAATGTTGAAGCATTACCGGCCCTCACGGTGATCGCCGCACTTATTGCCGCCGCCCTATACATAGCGAGTTATTTATCTCTCCTTCGCCTTTTGCGATTTCCACGTAACTGGGTCACAACAAGCACTTCAGAATTATTTATAACGGGGCTTCTGGTAGCAGCAACAGTGGCGGCGGTATCGTTCTCGCCCCAGGGTCTCGATTTTACCGCGCTTGCTGTTTCGCTTGGCTTCTTTGGTGTTATGTTTTTCACTCTCGCGGCGCCTGCAATCGCTTTTCAACCGGCGTCGTTTCCGGTCGAGTTTGTGGCCAAGCACGCTGACCACGGTGGCTTTTTGTTGGCCGGCCTTGGCCTTGGCGTATTTGCCGGCATGGCAATTACCAACGTGAAACTCCTGGCGGTGCTGATGACCGCCGCGGTGATCGAACTGACCTGGTTCCTCCACCAGCATTGGGCTAGGCGACAGCGACCAATCTATACCCTCAATACTCATGACTTGGCGGTCTTGGAGACCCAGGCAAAGGGCAATCTTGTGGAATTCCGCCGTCGCCATAGCATCAGCGAACTTGATCTGGCAGGCGGCACTGTACGTTGGCTCGGTTGTGGTAAACGGACACCGCCTTGTCCTTTCAATCTTTACGTCAACCGGCTCGGCCTCAACACTGCGCCGTGCTGTCGCGAGCATTTATCGGAACTCAGTCATTTTGTCTCCACCGCTTTAACTGAAATAGGGGTTGTGCATTGGCTGGAAGGCGGCAGTTTGCTTGGCGCCGTGCGCGAGGGCGGCTCTTTGCTTGATTGGGAGGACGATGTTGACATCTCGGTGCTGCTCGATGCGGACATGACCTGGAACCGCTTGGCGAGTGGACTTGCCAAGCGTGGCGCGACTCAGGGTTACTATGTCGATCTTTTCGAGAACAAAGGCCTCGTCGCCATATCATTTGATGCCCCGAGACCATGGCCATTTCGCTGGCAGCACAATCGAATGCGCGGTGAAATTCGTGCTGATATCACGGTTTACCGACAGGTAATCCAAAATGGTATAGCAGTGCTTGAAAGGCGAAGCCATAAGGGCGCCATGCCAGCCACTGAAAATGGTGGTTATGGCGTACCACCCGAGCTAGTCCTGCCAACAACAACGATACCCCACATTGGCGGAGATTTCGCCAGCCCAAACCAACCCGAGGCATATCTACGTATCCTGTATGGTGACTTCGAAGACGTGGAATATACCTACGTAAATCCAGCAGCAGCAGCAACTCGACGTGAAGCCGATGTGGCTCATAAAGATGTGAAAAAATAGGACGTCGAGACAAAAAGACCACGAGGTCAAGCCTCACATTTTACATCTTGGACAATGCTGCCTATACCCCAAAGACTATGGCTTCAACCGAGTTTACCGTTTGCTGATGCGTCCTTTTGCGTAAATACAAACTCATAAACGATTGCGAGTAATCCCGCGGCTAGGGTAAATATGACAGTTGGAAAGCCGCCAGGCATTACCTCTGCGGGGATCAACAGTCCCAGACCCAACAGCAAATAGATGATGCGAAGATAGGTGTTGAGGAGGCCGTTGAAATACCCCACGATACATGCCGTTACAAGCCAGACGCCGATACTTGCCCGGGTCATCGCCAGGACTATATCAATCAGGGCTCCCTCAAGGATCAGTGCTGGAGAGAAAACAAATACGAAAGGAATAATATAGGCGGACCAAGCGAAGCGCACTGCCTCGATTGCCGTGGCGACGGGTCTGGATTTGGCAATAACCGCAGCGGAAAATGCGGCAATCGCAACCGGTGGGGTTATCATCGACATCATTCCAAAATACAGGACGAACAAATGCGCAGCCAGCGGCTGGACACCGAGCTCGATAAGGGAGGGTGCTACCAGCGTTGCCAACAGAATATAAACCCCGACCGTAGGCATTCCCATCCCGAGTATGATCGACACAATTGCCGACAACACCAGCAGCATCGGCAAACTGCCACCAGCAAAATCGACCAGAGACAAGGTTAGTGCGAATCCCAGCGAAGTGATATTGAGTACGCCGATAATAATCCCGGCACCCGCACCGATCAGAACGATATCGACTACAGAATTACCCGTGGCAGCCAGGATATTTCCGATCTTGGAAAGATGGAGACGCTTTTGCCCGTACCCGGAGAACAAACCAATGACCAATAAAGAACTACATGCCCAAAGAGCGGCATTTTCAGGCCGTTGATTGAACTGGAACAATGCCAGGATCAAGATCGCAAATGGAACAAGAAACTGCCAACCCTGCGAGAACACCTTACGCATTCGGGGTATTTCGCTTTTGTCTATTTTTGCGATATCGCTGCGCGCCGCCAGCAAGTCCGCCTGAATGAACAGCGCCAGATAGTAGAGCGCTGCAGGAGGCAGTGCGGCCATCACGATATCCGAGTAACTGATCTGCAGCATCTCGGCCATCAGAAATGCTGCGGCTCCCATAACCGGCGGCATCAACTGGCCACCGGTCGAGGCTACGGCCTCAATTGCGCCGGCTGTGCTTGCACGAAAACCACCAGCTTTCATTAGCGGGATTGTAATGATCCCGGTTGAGGCAACATTGGAGACGGCACTTCCTGATATCGACCCGAAAAGACTTGAAGCGGTCACGGCAATCTTCGCTGAACCGCCGCGATAACGGCCCATTACAGCCATGGATAAGTCAGTGAAAAAATTTCCTCCGCCGGATTTGGTCAGGAGATTTCCGAAAAGAACAAAGGCAACGACAATCGTTGAGGAAACAACCATGGGCAGGCCGAACATGCCATTGCTGTCGATGGCGAGATAAACGATCAGGCGATCCAATGCCACCTTTCGACCCTGAAGATCACCGGGAACAAAATGGCCGAACAGGGCGAACACCAGAAAGAACAGAACAACCAGTGCAAGAAAAGTCCCTGCAGTTCGGCGCAGACCTTCCACTACCAGCAGTATCAGCACCGCTCCGATGATTGTTGCATCAAGTGGTCTGGTGTAAAGCTCTTCAAAAATCCGCGGATATTCGAAGGCAACATAAAGCGCGCATGAAAAGCCGAGAAGGGCGGCGATAACATCGTAGAAAGGGATCTTGTCACGTTGCCCGCTTACGCTCCCGCGTGCCGGATAACGCAGAAATACTAGGGGCAGTACAAGGGCCAGAATGAGGGAAAGAACCTGTTCGCCGAACAGGTTCAATCCCAATGAGCGATAAAGGTCAATGCCCCAGGCAATAGAAACAAGGGGAATTAGAATCGCCAGACCGGTAGTGGCCCATCCAGATTTACCCATCCGCGTCTTTACGATCTACTGCAGGTTACTGACCTATTCCATTCTCCTTGTAGAATTTGGCAGCACCAGGGTGGATGGGAATGCCGAGGTCAGGAGCCATGGCTTTGGGCTGGAAACCGTTGAATGCTTTGTGGGAAGCAACCAGTCCGGCCTTGTTTGCATGCATAGCTTTAACCACTTTATAGACCACGTCATCGGGAGTATTTGCTCCGGCTACCAATATGAAAGGTGCCGCAAACACGCCTGTCGGCTGCTCCATGCCGGGGCGGCTTGGGGCCGGTTTTGCTAACTGCACAAAGCTCCCTGGCGCGATCTTGGCAAGGATCGCATTGGCTTCAGGCGTATCCGGTATCGGTAACCAACGGATGCCACCAACGGCAGCGTGCGCCTGTTTCACTTTGCCGGAAGTAACGGAAAAATTGCCGGCATCAATTTTGCCTGCGATGAAGTCATCTATACCGCGCACTCCATTGGGCACAGGCACGCCTAACACATCGTCAAATGTCAATCCTGCAGTTGCCAGAATTGCCCGACCAATCAGGGCGAGATTTTTCTGCTTTACGAATTCGCTCGATATCTTCTTACCCTTCAGATCAGCAATCGACTTGATCGGGGAATCCTTTTTTACAAAGAATCCGACATTAAGATTGAATACCGCTGCGGCCATTTGGGCACCGGGTTGTGGTCTGCCCTTGAACATCGCTTTTCCCGATTGGGCAAAGGCCAGGGGTATCGCGTTAGAAATGGAGAACTCCAGCTCTCCGTTGTTGACCAAAGGAATCGTCACCACCGGACCGCCTTGAGGTATAACCCGCGCTTTCAATTCCGTATTGTCGGACACAACCTGAGCAATTGCTGCTCCGGTTGCATAGGCAAGTGAGCCCTGCGGATTGGTGCCAATACCAATTGTTTGTGCATTACCAGGTGTGTTGAACGTAGTTGTCGCCAAGACCATTCCAGCAATAACCGTCACTATTTTCGAAATATTCCTCATGTCTCCTCCTTCGTGTTTCCCGATCAACTTGATCGGGTTATTTATTCACAGATGAATTGTCATCTGGTCGTATGCAAGTCTGAGCGGGCCTTCGTAGGCTTCGCGTATGTCTGT
The DNA here is from genome assembly GCA_028825345.1 of Arenicellales bacterium. Taxonomy (GTDB): domain Bacteria; phylum Pseudomonadota; class Gammaproteobacteria; order Arenicellales; family UBA868; genus UBA868. Next base: position 8,446 of record JAPKAJ010000070.1, read on the forward strand.
CGCAACCTCGTCCATAAGATGCGGCCCCATCATGGCTACCGGCATATGTTTTGCTGCCAGCTTTCGAACAATCGGATTAGTACTGTCCCAATGACCGAAATGGGTTGCCACCAGGCTTTTGACGCCGGCTTCTTTTGCTAGAACCCCCAACTGCCTTGGACTTGTATGAGAATAAGTTCCGATACCCGCCTTTGAACGGAACTCAATCGCGGCTTCGGGAAATGTGGCCTCGTGAATCAGGAGATCGGCATCGCGGGCCAGTTCTAGCACGGTGTCGCACGGGGCGGTATCACCGCTAAACGCAACCACCCTGCCCTCAGCCTCCAGGCGTAATCCGAAGCAATTTGAAATCTCTTCCGGAATATGATCCACCAGACCCGCTATTACCCGAACGCTGTCATCTTCGTAGATCAATCCCGGTGCCATCAACCGTACATCAGGGCGTAGTGCAATGGCATTATTCTGACGCTGGGGATATTGTAGTCGTGCCTTGATATCGACGGCGAAAGCGCCCTCCTCGAACAAGTGGTCGACAAATTCCTGCGTTCCCTGCGGTCCAAAAACAATTGGTGCAGTCTGTCTGTCCGCCATCCAGTTGCCGATTACAAAAACTGGAAAATCAGCAATGTGATCGAAATGCAAGTGGCTGAGAAATACCGCTTCAACCGTTGTTGGATCGATGTTTGCCTTAACCAATTGTCGTGATGCGTCGGTTCCACAATCCAGTAGATAGGTTTTTTCACCGATCGTCACGGCGATGGAAGAGTGCCCGCGGTCGGGATCAAGAAGTGCTGCACCTGTTCCAAGCATCGTGATTTTGATCGACACTTCCGGCTCCTGATATAATTATGTGTAAATGATCATAATTTGTACATTAAATAACAACATTATCAGTGAAGTGAAATCGGGTCAAACATTGCGGAGAATTTGGAAATGGCCGAATCAAGGGTTCCACACGAAAACAAAGCGGATCGGCAGCCTTTCAGGATAACCAACTATCCGATGCACTATTTTGCGGCCATCCAGCGCAAGAATTACGCCAATATGGCACGTGCGCTCAATTCGCTCGGCATCTCCCCGCTGGAATGGAGGATACTTGCCATTCTGGGAGAACGCGGCGACCAGAGCATCAACGAGATTTGCGCCCTTGCAGTCACTGACCGATCAAAGGTCAGCCGTATAGTCAATATGATGGTCGCAGAAAACCTTGTGGCCAGAAGTAGTTCAAACACAGACCGGCGCAGCGCAGCGCTCAATTTATCCCCGCAAGGCAGGATCAAACTCGACGAAGCCCTTGCGAGGGCGCAATATGTTTACGCACGCAATCTGGAGAATATTTCCGAGCAGGAGCAGGAAATTCTGATGTCGATACTGCGCCGGATCAAGGACAATGTATTCCGTACAGAGGCGTATTAAACGGGAGTTGTCGGAATTGCAGCAGATCTAAATCCGGTCAATTACTCCTGGAAAATAGGTATGTCGAAACCAGGTTATCAACTTTGGGCAATTGTCAAAGCCCACTTACGGGCCCACAGTCGTGATATCACGCTACTTCCAACAGATGAACGTGTAACTTTTCAGGCCACTATTCCTTTGATGTCGACTTAAAGTTGCTAGTGCAACCGACTATATTATTCCTGTTTGGCAGAACCATCTAGAAGCGTGTGAGTGTGGGGATAGGACATCATTTATACCGCTGAACTTAATTCTTTTAGAGTAGAGATGTGCGTCAGTTAGCCATTTTAAGGAGCTAACAGGTAAACTACCTATAACCACATTTAACACAGAGATTTAAGTTATGAAGAACATACTGTCTTACAAAATAACTTTA
>JAPKAJ010000372.1 GCA_028825345.1 Arenicellales bacterium
TGAGCACCTCAAGCACAAGCTGGTTAGGCAAAAATCGTGGTGAATGATTTGAAGGGTCAAAACGCAGGCGTCCAATCCGTTCGCCAGCCTGGCGAAGTGCGACTTGGACTCGTTGGCGTCCTTCAAGTCGACAGGGCTGCGACTTGCAACGCTCCTCTGAAAACTCTTCTCCAATGCCAGCCCAGTAAATTGCGACATGGGTTAGATCGATTGCAGAAAATTCCGCCCCGATATATGGAGAACGCGCCTCTTCGCCGCCTTCCCTCGGCACCTGGTCGTTGTCCTTAACCGCCTCCAGCACTTGCTTGGCCAGCACAGCGGGGCTGTTTAACTCCTTTAGTGCCGGGAAAAAGCTCAAATCGGCGCCGGCGTACGCGAGAAACCGATCAAGTGCATCTTCGAGCCAACTTGCGCAATCGGATAGCTGGCTGAAACTCAAATCATCGGGCCATGGAAAACTCTCCGAAAGTAACCACCCATCACAATCAACCAGCAATGATCCGGCGTCATGTGTTAATCCCTGATCTCTTACCTGCCGATAATGGGCCCCGATTAGCTGTGTCAAGCCTTCTTGGTCCGGGGTTGAGGCGGCATAACGCAACCAGAATCGTAGCAGCGGCTCTCCCGAAGGAAGGCTACGCAAAGGTTCCTGGCGGCTTTGGCCCGCAAACGCGCGTGGCGTTTGCTCGTCTACCTCAAGGCACAACCCTTGGGATTGCCCCGCCCATGGTTGGTCAAAAACAACCCATTGGTGTGCGAGAACCTCTTCAACAACGCCGCTTGCCGCGCCGATGACTATCCCAAATGAGTCGGTGAAGTATTCATCCAAACCTGCATCATGAAAAGCTGCTTGTTGCAAGCGAACTGGAGCAGTTCCGCTAGTGCCCCCGGATCGGCTGACCGGGCCGAAACGATTCGCGACTGCCAGCGCCCCGGGAGCCCTCGCGGCATCCTCACTGATCAGCGCCTTCGGCAATTTGTAGTCCGGAAGCGGATAAAAGAACCGATGCTTAAGAGCCATCGACTCCAGCATATTCACCCATTGCTTCGAATCAAAGGTTCGTATCCCCGCATCTCCACCCAAGAACGTAGGATATCCCGCGACCCCAGCCCACGGACGGCCGAGGTGATCTTCAGAAAATCCACAAAGATATTTAGCCCCTATCCGATTCTCGATAGCAACCAGGATTACCCCGCCAGGGGTTAAAGAAGCAACTGCCTGCGAGAGCATCTTCTTGACAGCAGTCTCGGCGCTGGAGTCATCCCCCCAGAAGCGTGCCGCATATTCAAGTACGCCAACAAACAACACCAGATCATAGGTGGCTGAAGGTAAGGTCAGATCGTTTATGTTTGCACGGACTAAAGATACGTCGTCTAAGCCGTGACAGCGTAAGGCCGCCAACCGCGCCCGTTCAGTACTTCCTTCGACCGCGTCAACCCTAAAGCCTTGGTCGCCAAGATAGCGAGTGATTGCGCCGCAGCCCGCGCCAACCTCCAGCACGGTTTTGCGATTCTTTAGCGCCAAACCACGAAGAATATTCGCCCGAAGCGGAGAAAGGTGATATTCCAGCGCCCAGTCATTGTGATTTCGTGCCAGACCCTCTGCGTCCCAGCGGCGGTCGGGGGCGTCACTCAGTACCCGTCTTAACTCACGTTCCTGGCTCTCGCCGTCGCTGTAGTCAAGGCCGGCTCTGGTATTCGCATGAACCCAAATCCCATCCGAAAAAATGAGGGGGTTATCGGTCGAAAGTAAGGGCGGCGAAGCCGCGTCACTCGATTCAATCACAACGTGGCCTCCGATTACGGGCCGTATCTCTAATGAGTTGGCCGCGTGTTTACGGGCCAGATATGGTGCCGAACGCCGGACTCGAACCGGCACGGCTTGCGCCACCGCCCCCTCAAGACGGCGTGTCTACCAGTTCCACCAGTTCGGCATATTAAAAACCACATTAAATTCCAGTTAAGCCATTAGTTCCCGGACTCGGGGATCTTTGGAATATCAGTACTTACTGCGTCCGGGTCGTTAACACCGGCCCCACTCGACTCAGCAGACTCATTTTGTTCAGCCATGACACTGCGGGACACAGTGCTCTCCTTGGTATAAATATACGCCAGGCTAAGGCTTGTAATGAAAAAGACAGCCGCAAGGCCTCCGGTAACTTGACTGAGGAAGGTCGCTGAGCCCCGACTACCAAACACTGATTGCGACGAGCCGCCTCCACCGAAAGCGGCCCCCATGTCGGCGCCCTTTCCTTGTTGCAGTAGCACCAGAACGACGATTGCTACGGCCGAGATTAGGTTTATCACGGTGAAAATACTGGTTGCAAAGTTCATGAGTTAGCCGCTCTGATAATTCCTAAAAAATCTTCAGCCTTAAGCGAAGCACCGCCGATAAGACCGCCATCGATATCCGGTTGCGAAAACAACCCAGCAGCGTTTTCCGGTTTGACGCTACCACCATAAAGAATTCGGGTAGATTGGGC
>JAPKAJ010000071.1 GCA_028825345.1 Arenicellales bacterium
CGCCCCACTTCCGGAACCGGCTGCCTATGTACAAAGAGTCAACGAGCTGTTGACACGGGCGGCCCTTGCCGGCAACTAAGCACTCACAGAATCGTCGCCATCATGGGTGATATTGATCGTCCGGGGGTTTGCCCCCGTGTCATCGGTCAGCCAGTAGCTGCTGATGGGTCGAGAACATCGCGGGCATCGCCGACCCAGTCAAGGGTACCATCAAGGTCCGGCAAAGGGTTGCCGGCCTGATCTACGCAGTTACGGCCGAAGACCAAGGATTCTGTCACCCGACTACGCGAACTGATACGGCTGTAATCGAAGAGGATGCTGCGTGAAATACGTGCACCACGTTCAAGGTGGCAGCCGTGACCAATCCAGGTGGGGCCAAAGATCTCGCAGTCGGGCTCTATCCGAGAGGCTGAGCCAACATAGATCGGGCCCTCGGCCCGAACCTCGTCCCAGTCGACACTGACATTCAACCCGGTCCATATTCCCGGACGCACTTCGGTACCCGGCATACCCGCGCCGCGTAGTTTGCCGCGCATCAACTGCTGGTTAGCTTCCCAGTAATCGCTGAGGTGTCCGATATCAATCCAGTTGAAAGGTGCCTCGATGGCATGGAACGCTAAACCTTGTTCCAGAATGCGGGGAAAGAGATCGCTGCCAATATCAAACTCAGTGGCGTGCGGAATAAGATCGATGATCGCAGGTTCAAATATGTAGATGCCGGTATTGACGAGTTGCGACAAGGCTTCCTCGGTAGAGGGTTTTTCCTGGAAGGATTGAATACGCCCGGCATCATCGCAAACCACCACGCCGTAGCTTGAGACCCGCGCTCTTGGAACCTCGCGTACAACTATGCTCGCAGCAGCCCCTGATTGCCAGTGCTTGCGCAGCACTGCGGAGAGGTCCAGATCAATCAGGGCATCGCCGCAAACTACCAGAAAAGTGTCATCGAAAAAACTACCAAACTCCTGGATACGTTTGATTCCTCCAGCAGAACCCAGCGGCTGGGCCACCGTCTCACCACCCTCGAGGTATCCCTCGAAGGAATAACCGATCTCCACGCCCCAGCGCCGCCCATCGCCAAAATACCCTTCGATCGACTGGGCAAGATGGCTGATGTTGACCATGATCTGATCAAACCCGTGGCGGGCGAGGTGTTCTACCAGATACTCCATGACGGGCTTTCCCAGAACCGGGATCATGGGTTTGGGCATCACATGGGTCAACGGCCGCACTCGTGTGCCTTTACCCGCGGCGAGGATCATCGCTTTCATTTATGTATCCCTTGGCATTGGCTGGAGATTCTATAGGCTGAGGCCAGCGCTGACCATCCGCTGCAGATCACGTAAGCAAACCGCGCTAAGCCAACCCAGCCTAGCGCAGTTTGCGGCCAATCAAACGATTCAGGCAGGCGTTGGCCGCTGGGGCCTGAACACTAAACCCTCCCCCTCAACCTCCACGTTGATGGTGTCGCCCGACACTAAACTTCCGGCGAGAATCTCTTGCGCCAGGGGATTTTCCAACTGGATCTGGATAGCACGCTTTAGTGGTCGAGCACCGTAGAGGGGATCAAAACCCGCATCGCCCAACTTGTCCAGTGCCGCGTCGGTCAAAGTGAGTGTGAGATCACGCGCTGCCAGGCGGTCCTGCAGAATGCCAACCTGAATGCGGGCAATCGCCTGTAGTTGTTCACGCTCCAACGGATGAAAGACGATCATGTCATCCACCCGATTGATGAACTCCGGGCGAAAGTGTCGCTCGACTACGGTCATGACCTCAGCTTTCATCTGCTCGTAACGTTCTTCTCCTGCCAGCTCCTGGATTCGATCGGAACCCAGATTCGACGTCATCACAATAACCGTGTTGCGAAAATCCACGGTCCGGCCCTGACCGTCGGTCAGGCGACCGTCATCGAGTACCTGTAGCAACACGTTGAAGACGTCCGGATGGGCTTTTTCAACCTCATCCATCAGAATCACCGAGTAAGGCCGTCGACGCACGGCTTCAGTCAGATAACCGCCCTCTTCATAGCCCACATACCCCGGAGGTGCGCCAATCAGACGAGCCACTGAGTGTTTCTCCATAAACTCGGACATGTCTATCCGCACCATCGATTCTTCGGTATCAAAGAGAAAAGCCGTTAACGCTTTAGACAGCTCTGTTTTGCCTACGCCGGTAGGTCCGAGAAATAAAAACGAACCGTAGGGTCGGTTCGGGTCGGAAAGTCCGGCCCGCGAACGACGAATAGCGTTAGCCACGGCATGAATGGCTTCTTCCTGGCCAATCACGCGCTGGTGCAACTCGGCTTCCATACGCAACAATTTCTCGCGCTCGCCCTCAAGCATTCGCGACACCGGAATACCGGTCCAGTGCGCAACGACCTCGGCAATTTCTTCGTCAGTCACTTTATTGCGCAACAGTCGGGCCTGGCCTGTCGACTCACCAGCATCGGCCTCGGCCAACTGTTTTTCGAGTTCTGGAATACGGCCGTACTGCAGTTCTGACATGCGTGCCAGATCCCCTGCGCGGCGTGCCGCTTCGATTTCGCCACGAGCCTGGTCGAGCGCTTCTTTGATATGCTGACTGCCCTGTACCGCTGCCTTCTCTGCTTTCCAGACCTCCTCCAGATCAGCATACTCGCGCTCGAGTTCTGCAATATCCTTGTGCAAGGCTTCAAGGCGTTTTCGTGAAGCTTCATCGGTATCTTTCTTAACCGCCTCACGCTCTATTTTGAATTGGATCAGGCGTCGATCCAGCCGATCCATAGACTCCGGCTTGGAGTCGATCTCCATACGGATCCGGCTCGCCGCCTCATCCACAAGATCAATGGCTTTATCGGGAAGTTTCCGGTCACTGATATAGCGATGTGACAGAGTCGCCGCAGCAACAATAGCGGGATCAGTGATATCGACTCCGTGGTGGACTTCATACTTTTCCTTGAGCCCACGTAAAATAGCCACCGTGTCTTCTACCGTGGGTTCTCCTACCAAGACCTTCTGGAAACGCCGTTCCAGAGCTGCATCCTTTTCGACATACTTGCGATACTCGTCCAGCGTGGTAGCACCAATGCAGTGCAATTCGCCTCGGGCCAAAGCAGGCTTTAGCATGTTGCCGGCATCCATCGCGCCGTCAGCCTTGCCCGCGCCCACTATTGTGTGAAGTTCATCGACAAACAGGATCACTTGGCCTTCTTGTTTGCTGAGATCACTGAGGACGGCTTTAAGCCGCTCCTCAAATTCGCCACGAAACTTCGCCCCGGCAATCAGCGCGCCCATATCCAGGGCCAACAGGCGCTTACCCTTAACGCCTTCAGGCACTTCGCCATCAACGATCCGCTGCGCCAATCCCTCAGCAATAGCGGTCTTTCCCACTCCAGGCTCTCCAATTAATACCGGGTTGTTTTTGGTGCGCCGCTGCAGCACCTGGATGGTGCGGCGAATCTCCTCGTCACGGCCAATCACTGGATCGAGCCGGCCTTGCTCGGCACGCTCAGTGAGATCGATCGAGTATTTCTCAAGTGCTAGGCGCTGTTCTTCGGCATTGGCATCATCGACCGACTCGCCACCGCGTAATTGTTCAATCGCCTGATCTAGCGCGCCTTTAACAACGCCTGCCTCTTTCAACAGGCGTCCCAGTTCATCCTTATCATCCTGTGCAGCCAATACAAAAAGTTCGCTGGAGATGAATTGGTCGCCCCGCTTTTGCGCCTGCTTGTCAGTCAGATTGAGCATACGCGTAAGGTCGCTCGAGATCTGCACATCGCCGCCGGCGCCTTCCACCCGCGCCAGACGATCGAGCGCTTCCCCCAGTCGGGAGCGCAGAGTATTGGCGTTGGCGCCAGCGCGTGTGAGGAGGTGCCTTACCCCGCCCCCTTCCTGCTCAAGCAGTGCCAGCATCAGGTGTGTTGGCTCAATAAACTGGTGGTCTCGCCCCAGTGCCAGGCTTTGTGCATCTGCCAAGGCCAACTGGAATTTGGTAGTTAGTTTATCCATTCGCATAAGATAATCACTCCGATGATCAACAGCCGATACCGCGTCACAGCGTTAGTGTCGGCCAGAATGTTTTACACCATTAAAGATGGGGATCGAGCGTGGATAATCAAGATACATCACAGCGGCGTGGCACGTGATTTGGCCGTAACCGGTAGCAGTTCAACCCCAAAGCCAAATTAAAGTTGCCCCGCAGACGGGTTATGATCAGCATTTCGTATTTAGTGAAATTTGATCATGCACAAACTCCCACCTCGACACGTGATCGCCGAGCAGGTACGCCAAGCCCTGGCTGAAGATATCGGCACGGGAGATCTCACGGCCACGCTGGTGCCCGACAACGATACTACTCGGGCGACGCTGATCAGTCGTGAGCCCGCTGTCGTCTGTGGCATTGCCTGGGTCAAGGAAGTTTTTGACCAGCTTGATCCTGACATCAGCATCGACTGGCTCAGTCACGATGGCGATGATGCCATCAACGAGCAGGCCTGGTGTACCATCCAGGGTCCGTCCCGGGGTATTCTGACCGGCGAACGAACTGCGCTCAATTTTCTGCAATTGCTGTCAGGGACTGCGACCGCCACCAAACGAATGGTGGATCAGCTTAAGGGCACCACGGCGCAGTTACTTGACACTCGCAAGACCGTGCCAGGCCTGCGCCTGGCTCAGAAATATGCTGTACGCTGTGGTGGTGGCAAGAATCACCGGTTGGGCCTGTATGACGGTATTCTGGTCAAGGAAAATCATATCCGTGCCGCGGGGTCAGTCACCGAGGCTGTGACTGCAGCCCTTGCTCACAGTAACGACGTATCACTGATTGAGGTCGAGGTCGAAAGCGTCGCCGAATTATCCCAGGCCCTGGCTGCCGGAGCACAACGGTTGTTACTGGATAATTTTTCGTTAGCGCAATTGCGTCGTGCTGTTCAGATCAATGCTGGGCAGGCACAACTTGAGGCCTCTGGCAACGTCACGGTAAAGACTGTTCGTGAAATTGCCTTGACCGGGGTCAATTTTGTTTCAAGCGGGGCAATGACCAAAGACATTCACGCAGTTGACCTCAGCCTTCAATTTGACGAATCACCAGCAAACTGATCGAGCAGTTGCTCCAGCTGTCCAGCAGTCACAGGGCCCACATGGGCATGCAGGTATTCTCCGCGCGGTGACAACAGAAAAGTCGAAGGTAGGCCTTTTAATGGCTCCAACGGTACCAGCGGCTCCTCACCGATAAGCAATATCGGGTAAGTGATATTAAACTCCTGAACAAACCGGCGGATCTGATCAACCGGCGTTTTTTCAAAAGCGATACCGATCACGTTCGCCTGCTGCTTGCGCCGAGTCTGAAAGGCATTAAGCTCAGGAATCTCGGCCACACAGGGGCCGCACCAGGTTGCCCAGAAATTGACGACCAACCACTTGCCGCGATACTGGGCGATGTCCTGGAGCCGCCCTTGCAGATCAGGCAGGCGAAAGTCCACCACTTCCTGCGCGGTGCACACCGCCGAAAAAGGCAAGAAACCCAGTAATAGCAAGCTAAATAGGCCGGACTTGACGTATGACAAGATCATTAGATAATTTATTGGTAGACAGTAAAGTGATTCTGATCGGAAACCAGACAGCCGGGCACCCTTTGGGGGTACAGGGATTTTCCAATATTAGGATATTTTAAGGATTGATTGCCATGAGATTGATTTTCACCGCCCTGATTACCTCTATGCTAGCGGCGCCAGCCGCTGTTGCTGGTGGACCCCCAGAAGGTGAAGACCCAGCTGCGTGGTGCGAAGCAAATTCGGATGCCTGCGTCACCTGGTGTGAGAGCAATCCTGAGGCCGAGATCTGCAAAGAACCTGAATGCGACTGATTTTAAATTTTCCCGCTGACCACCACTATAATGGTGACGGTCTTAGCGTGAAATGCTGTGGGCGCTCTAGCAGTGCCCTTCCCATATCTTAAACCTGAACCAACAAAATAGGAGAGAGAATTGAACAAGTCTAAAACTCTGGTCAGCGTCCTTACGGGCTTGATCCTCGCCCTGCCAATCGCTGCACAGGCTGGCAAGCCGGTTGGCATTACTGGCGACATCATGGCTGTTTCGGTCAACCACAATGGTACGGCAACCGACATTACCCGTAACCAGGACAATGCCAACACCGTGAACCCGGCTTTTGGCAAGACCTCACGACCCTGCCCGCCGTTCTGTATCCAGCCAGCTGTTCTGGCCCCGGGTGTTGAAACCATTGCCGAGCGTGAAGTTATTCATTACGCGAAGATGATGAGCGATGGCGACTCCTCGATCGTCGTGGTCGACTCCCGCACCCCGAACTGGGTTACTAAAGGCACTATTCCCAGCGCAATTAATATCCCATGGACTAAGTTGAACCCGGCCAAGGGCGCTACCCCAATTGACATCGCGGAAATCATGCAAGAAGTGTTCAACGTAACGGAAAGCGAAGGCCTGTTTGACTTCACTAATGCGAAGACAGCAGTCATGTTCTGCAACGGCATGTGGTGTGGCCAATCGCCCAACAACATTAAGAATCTGCTGAAATTTGGCTACCCGGCCCACAAAATCAAGTGGTACCGTGGCGGTATGCAGGATTGGGAGATCCTCGGCCTCAGCACAGCCAAGCCGTAATTTTCTGTTATCCCAGATAAAAGCGGGGCATTGCCCCGCTTTTTTTTCGCTTAATTCGCTCAGCCCTGCGTCAAACTGGCGCCGCTTCAGGGTGCCCCGGCCATCCAGATCAAAGACGCCATGCGCCCGCAACGGCCCTGACGCCGATGTGAAAACCATCGCCCGGAGTCAGAATAAGTGCAGCAATCGCTGGCTGCGGCAAAAGCAATCTTGCAGCGGTTGAGCCGGGCTAGCACTAAGCCTGGCAGATCGGCCATGTACCGATCACCCTTGCGGGTAAAATATTTCTGATCCGCCGGATCTGCTGCCAGAAATTGTTCTCGGACTTCGTTACCCACCTCAAAGGCACTCTGGCTGATGCTGGGCCCCACCCAGGCGATGATATCCTGAGGCTCAGCCGGTACCTGGGTAATTCCCCGCTCAATAACACCAGCGATGACACCCCGCCACCCGGCATGTAAGAGACCAACGAAACTACCTTTGTGGTCGCTGAGAAATACTGGCGCACAGTCCGCGCTTAGCACGGCGCAAACTACCTCAGTCCCGGGCCGAGTCGTAAAGCTGCCATCTGCCACAGGCTCCTCTCCTCGCTCATCCAATTCACGTACTCGCACACCATGAACCTGAGTCAGCCATCGCGGTTGCCCTACGAGCCTTAATTGTTGCACCAGGGATAATCGGTGGGCCACAACCCGGCCCGGATGATCTCCAACATCATTACCCAGATTGAACCCGTTATAGGGGTCCCCCGGCTGACCTGCACTGCGCTCGGTTGTCAGCGCCCGGACATGGCTCGGTGCCGGCCAGTCTGGAACTACCGAGACGGTTGTGGCAGCGTTCATGCCTCGATCGCAGCGTCGATGCTCAACGCATCGGTCAGCGCGGCGAAATCCGATGGGACTACACTTTCCCAACGAAGAGATTCACCGGTCGCAGGATGCGCCAGCGCAAGAACCGACGCATGCAATGCCTGACGCTGAAACCCCTGCAGGGCAGCGATCAGCTGCGGGCTCGATCTGGGCGGCAACTGGAAACGGCCGCCATAGACCGGGTCACCTACCAGCGGAAACCCCAGATGGGCCATGTGCACACGGATCTGGTGCGTTCGGCCTGTTTGCAACTGTAACTTTAATAGGGTGTGCGATCGAAAACGCTGGCCCAACCGATAATGGGTCACTGCGGGACGACCTTTGCTTGTAACCGCCATTTTCAACCGGTTGCGCGGATGTCGGCCGATCGATGCGTCCACGGTACCACCGGAGATCGGGCGACCATTCACCACTGCGAGGTACTCCCGGCTGATGACACGCGCCTCGAGCCCCCGGATCAATTCGCTACGGGCAAGCTCAGTAAGCGCCACGACCAGCAGCCCGCTGGTGTCTTTGTCCAGGCGATGGACAATACCAGCCCGCGGCAGAGCCCCGGTAGCCGGATATTGGTGCAAAATGGCGTTCGCCAACGTACCGGCTGGGTTACCCGCCCCGGGATGGACGACCAGTCCACAAGGCTTATCGATAACCACAATATGTTCATCTTGATAGACTACTGAAAGCGGTAGGGGTTCGGCCGCCCATCCGATCTGGGTCAGCGGTGGCATTTCCAGACGCAGGACCTCACCTCCGGCTACGCTGAGTCGCCCTGACGGGGCCTCATTTGCCAGTGTGATCCGTCCCTCCTTGAGCCAGACCTGTAACTGTGACCGCGAGTGAGGCGGAAAAACCTTTGCCAATACCTTATCGAGGCGCTCACCGGCCGCCTCGTCAGGCACTGCTCCGATCACTACTTCGCCACTTTCGCTTGCGCCTACCATAACTGTCGCCTTCGCCGTTGGCTCTCGAAAGTATAATAGAGGCGTATCCACCAGTCTCTACAACCATGCGCCAGTCTATCCGCCTCATACTTTGCTTGCTAATCGCTCCACTGCTCGCCGGTGGCTGCACGATCCTGACGGAAAAAGATGAAACCGCCAACTGGACCGCGGAGCAGTTTGTCGCGGTGGGGCAAACAGAGTTGGCCGCCGGCGACTGGCCAGCTGCGATCGCGACTTACCAGAAAATGCAAGGTCGTTTTCCTTACGGCCGCAATGCTGAGCAAGCCCAGTTGGACATCGCTTATGCCCATTTCAAGAACGACGAATCTGCCCTGGCAGTAGTCGCCGCAAACCGCTTTATACAGATGCATCCAACGCATCCTAATGTGGATTACGCGTACTACCTGAAAGGCCTGGCATTGTTCGAACCGCCGGACAGCCTGCTTGATGACATCACTGGAAAAAGCCCTGCCAACCACGATATCAGGCCAGTGCGCGAAGCATTCGTGGCCTACCGCGAACTCGTGAGTCGCTTCCCTGACAGTCGATATGCCTCAGACGCGCGCAAACGTCTGGTGTATATCATCAACGTACTAGCAATGCACGACGTCGATATTGCCCGTTACTACTATTCGCTAGGTGCAGACGTGGCTGCAGTAAACAGGGCCCGGTCAGTGCTGGAAACCTATCAGAATTCCACTGCGGTCGAACATGCGTTGGGGGTGATGGTCAAAGCTTACAAACGCATGGGACTGACTGAACTACACGACGATACCACCCGGGTTTTACAACTCAACTACCCGAAAAGTAAGTACCTCAACTAAACCCCGAAGTAATCGGATAACGTCGATCCCGACCAAAAGCGCGCCGGGTGATACGTACGCCGGGTGGTGCCTGACGCCGCTTGTGCTCGTTGCGCAGCACCATTTGCGAAATCCGAGATACGGTTTGCAGGTCAAAACCCTTGGCTGCAATTTCCTCGATTGAGCAATCGTGCTCGATGAAATCCTCAAGTATGGGGTCAAGGACTTCGTAGGGCGGCAGACTGTCGGTATCAGCCTGGTCTTCGGCCAATTCTGCTGACGGTGGCCGAGTGATGACACGCTCGGGAATCACGACACTGCTGCGATTACGGTAGCGGGCGAGTTGGTAGACCAAGGTTTTATGAACATCCTTGATGACGGCAAAGCCGCCCGCCATATCGCCATACAAGGTGGCGTAACCAACGGCCATTTCACTCTTATTGCCGGTGGTCAATACCAGGCAACCGGTTTTGTTGGAAATTGCCATCAGCAGGTTACCACGAATTCTGGCCTGCAAATTCTCCTCGGTGGTATCGGCAGGTAACCCCTTAAACAATGGTTCGAGTTGCGTGCGATACGCTTCTACCAACGACTCAATAGGTATCACCTGGTACGTAACACCTAGCGCCTGCGCCTGCGCCTTTGCATCGGCAAGACTCATGTCTCGGGTGTAACGCGAGGGCATCAGTACCGCTTGCACCTTATCCGGGCCCAGCGCGTCTGCCGCCACGGCAAGTGTCAGGGCTGAATCGATCCCGCCCGATAATCCCAATACCACACCGTCAAACCCGTTTTTGGTTACATAGTCACCCAGCCCGATCTGCAAAGCTTCGTAGACACTTTCCTCGTGCCCCGGTAACGGTGCCAGTTCACGGTTACTGCCTAGGTCGCCTTGATGGATATCAATACGCGCCAGGTCCTCAGAGAAAAAAGCGCTGCGGTGGACAACCTGGCCAGTCGCATCACAGGCAAAAGAGCCGCCGTCAAATACCAGTTCGTCTTGCCCACCAACCAGATTGACATAAAC
>JAPKAJ010000001.1 GCA_028825345.1 Arenicellales bacterium
CGAGACCCGGAATTATTCCGGAGTCGGCGACCAACGTCGTAACGCGTTTTTTCACGTCCGCGCGTAAACGCTTGGCCATTGTTTTCCCGTCTATAACTGTTGCGACCATCGGGCGAGCGGTGCTTCCGCGTTCTGCCAAGGCGTTATTACCTTACCACTGGGAATTTATGCACACTTGAAATCACCGAGTTTTAAAGTGAGGGCGACGCACCTTTTTGTTCGGCCAGTTCGTGGATGGTCGGTTTCTAGCGATAGAGCGATTGGTTTCGCGGATTATGCTGATGTTATCTCGCACCCAGGTCAGCGCCAGGATCTGGTCGCGGAAACCGTTGGACGCCGATCCTGCCAGGGCGTCGTCGTACTTTGACAGATCAAGAAAACCAAAAACGCCGAGCCGATAATTGACGGTAACAATCACCACGTCGCCCTGGGCAGCAAGAATAGAACCGTCATGTTCATTGCCGGACCCGATGTAGTAAGCGCCCCCGTGAATCCAGAACAACACCGGCCGGGCGCGACCGTCCGCTGCAGGTGTGTAGATGTCCACAACCAGGCAGTCCTCACTGTATGTCGCTGACGACGACCCTAGACCGGGGATTTTGGGTTGCATTGCGCGATTACCCGGCCGCGTGGCATCCAGCGTGCCCGACCAGGGTCCACGAAGTTCCGGTGCCTTGAAGCGGCGTTCACCGACGGGAGGCTTTGCGTAGGGAACGCCCCGGTAGATCTGGATATCGTTTTCCGACTTTCCGACAATGGCGCCAAGCCGTGTCGTTATCGTGGTCATCGCAGGGACTTCCTGTTCCTGGCGCACACCACCCACGACTTCCACCGCTACCACTGGCACCGATACCATAATGGCTGTCAACAAACCTGCAAGAAATCCTCGTTGTTTACCGGTCCTGTTGCTTTCTGCATCTGCTTTGATCACAAATTTCTCCCATGGTCACGTCGCTTCCAATACTGAATAGTGAATCAATATTCAAATTATCACAAACGATTTTTCAGGGGCTTAGCTTATGGTAGCAAGATGGTTGAATCGAAATTGTGGGATTCCATTTCGCACGTTCTTTGAGGTGATGTCGTCATGCCTAAAGATCACCCCATCGCGTGCGATTCTGGACATCAAGTTCTGCACCGACAATATAGCTCGGTAAATCCAGCACCAGCGATTGTCGCTCAGTCTCATTGTACGCTGGCCATTGCGGCAGGCCACCGCCGTTGGGGTTGCCGCTGCGAGCAAAATTGATCAGCGTCTGTGACCAGGCTTGGGCCAGCGCCTGAATTTCCGGGTCCTCCCTGTCGTGCATGACCAACCCGAGACCTTCTTTGCTGGCGTAGCTGTTGAACGTGAAACTCATCTCGGCACCGTGCGCCGCGCCTAGCTTGCCGTCCATGGCGTTGCTGGGCACATCGAATCGGTATAACCAACCACCCACGCCAGCAGTTGTTGCTGCTTCAACATTCTTGATGGCGGCACGCCGGAATGAGTCAGTCAATATGTACCCATAGAGGGTTCTGGGGTCGTCGTTGGGGTATTGCTGTTGCAACGTGGCCAGGTAATCCCTGGGATCTTCATCTTCTATCACCCTGCGCGCCGCTGCGGTCGCCACAGGTCCGAATACATCATTACCGCGATTCGGGTCATCGGGCATCAGCATCGAGAATGCGCTGCCTTCATCGCGATTGGAGCCCGCGAAGTAAGGTATCCCCGCAGACTTACTTTGAGCGAAAGCCTCGGGTCGTGTTCGGGTCACCACCGTACCGTCTATGCAGGCGCCCACGCGAGCCCCGAGCGTCTGTTGTGCCTGAAAAATTTGTGGACCCTGCATCGAAGCCAGCTTAGCTGGCAGATCCTGGGTGGCAACCTTGAGCTGCTTCGCCAGTAGCGGTGCCACGTCGGCCGGTGGTGTTGTTGGCGAGGTACCGCTGTGTGAAATTGCTTTGTGGTAAAGGCCGTCGGCAGCCGGTGCCGCCAGTAAACAGTTGACTGACGAGCCTCCGGCGGAACAGCCAAAGATGGTCACGTTTCCTGCATCGCCGCCGTAGTCGCCTATGTTGTCGCGTACCCACTCAAGCGCAAGGATCTGATCGCTAATACCGTTGGAGGCAGATCCTTGATACTGATCACCATAGGCAGACATGTCCATGAAGCCGAGCAGACCCACGCGGTAGTTGATCGTCACCACTACCACGTCGCCTTGCCCGGCCAGCACGTCGCCGTAATGCTCAGAACCCGAACCGGTACTGAACCCGCCGCCATGTATCCAAACCATGACCGGTCGTTTACCCGCTGAGGCGGGGGTGTATATGTTCAGGAACAGGCAGTCTTCGTCGTAGGTTTCGCTAGCGACATCACGCCGGGAAAGTATGGCGAATAATTCGTTTCCCGTAGGGACCGGTTGTAACGATCGATTACCGGCGGTGCTGGCATCAAATGTGCCAGTCCAACCGCCTGACGGTTGTGCAGCCTGAAAGCGCAGATTGCCCGCAGTCGCTGCGCCGAAGCGGATGCCATGGAACATGTGGATGTCTTCGTCGCGGATGCCTTCGATGGCGCCCAGGCGGGTATTGAAACGAGTTTTCATTGCTGTCATACCAGTACCAACGTTGCTCTGGGGATAAGAAGAATCGTAGTCGACTCCCATGCTACAGAATCGGAATCAGCTATGTCACCGGAATTTTAACTCACTCTACCTAAACCCAATTTTTCCTCTTCCCATTGCCTTCAAAAACCGTGTAATGTCGCTTCTTTCTCCACCATCATTCTTGCAAACAGGAGCGCCAATGAAAGCCCTGGTCGAAGGCCCGATCACCGGCGGAACCAGAGGCCGACCGTTCGCCGCGTCCACGCTCGATTTCGAGAAGCTGGGTTATGAGGAAGAGGAATATTTGCTGTCTGGCACCGCGGCCGGTTTTCACGACCTTGATGATTCCTTCTCCCGACGCGATGGACTTTGGACGGTTGAACCAGCAGCACAATCTGAATACTGCACACGTCTACTTGTCTACCGCCCAAAAGATCCAAAGGCATTCAATGGAACCGTTGTACTACTGTGGAACAACGTCACTGCGGGCTACGATCTCTTCGGTGCAGACAGCCTCGAACTATTTGAAAACGGATCTGCACTCGCCTGCCTGACCATTCAGAAGGCGGGTATCGAAGGACTGCCGCCTCTCAAGCAGGGGCTGGCCCAGTGGGACCCTGACCGGTACGGCACATTATCAATTGCCTCTGATGACTACTCCTACGACATATTTACACAAGCAGCGCGCACGCTTGGACCAAACCGCGACACCCCAATCGACCCCGTGGGAGGGTTGCACGTTAAGCACGTCATCGCTCAAGGCGCTTCCCAATCTGCTAGCCGCCTGGCAACTTATATCAATGCAATCCAACCTATCGAAAAGGTGTTGGACGGATTCATTCTTTCAATATATTTCGGTCAGGGAGCACCCATAGAGGTCTTTGATGCAGTGGTAAACATCAATACGTCAGGCGATAAAATTTCTGACAACCTGCTCCTGGGACGCAATGTGATTCGCGATGATCTGGGGATCCCAATATTCATTGTGAACTCTGAATTGGAGGCCATAGCTTGCTACAACGTAAGACAACCCGACACGAAAACATTCCGATACTGGGAATCTGCCGGTACCAGCCACACGTCCCGTCAAGGGCGTGAAAAACGCCGGCAACTGTTTGAGCGAGATCAAATTGTCGGTCGTTTGATTGAACCTTGCGTAAACGAAATTCCGATGGGCCTGCTTTACGAAGCTGTCTTTCATCACATGCAGCAGTGGGTTGCGCAAGACATTGAGCCACCGATCCAACCGAAAATTAAATTCTCCGGTAATCCGCCAGAAATCGTCCGAGACGATCACGGCATTGCAGTCGGTGGTATCCGATTGCCCCAGGTGGACGTGCCAGTGGCGACTAACAGTGCTGTACCACTGGCAGCTGATCTGATCGCCTTGCTGGGTGGGTCTTGTTTTGCGTTCGATGCTGAAAAAATCAAATCACTTTACGGCGACAGGGCGACCTTTATTGCTCAGTTTGAAGCTGCTGCTGAAAATGCGGTGAGAAACGGCGTACTGCGCCCAAGAGATGTACCCGAACTGGTAGCCGAAGCTGAACTAAACTGGCCCGGATAGTCGGCCTCCATCTGCACTCAGCCCAACCATAACGATCCTCCAGAGTTTACGCGGGGCGAAATACAGGGATGACGCCACCATCGGGAAACTGTTCAAACGTCACCTGCACTGCCATGCCGGCCTTGGCGTCCGCGGGATCGCAGTCCACCAGGTTGCTCGGCATACGCACGCCCTCCTTCAGGTCGATCCAGGCGAGGATCAGCGGCAGCCGCCCCTCGTGACGGGGATGATAGACGCGGTGCAGGCGCGCATGACTGTAGACGGAGCCGCGGCCCGACACTGCACGCCAGGCAAGATCCGTGCTGCCGCAATGCTGGCAGCGCTGCTTCACCGGATACATCCATCCATTGCAGTCAATGCAACACTGCATGCGCAGCTCACCGGCGCGCGCCCCTTCAAAAAATGGTTCGTTATTTTCGTCGGGCTCCGGCAGCCATGTCGCTTCAGTCATCGTTCGTCTCCTCAGGCCGCTTCCGGCGACAGTACCAGGGTTGAGTGATAGGCCAACACGCCGCCGTTGCCGGACACCATGATAAGGTCGTTAGGCGCCTGGCGCTCGCCACCCTGACCGCGCCCCTGGATCACGGCTTCCGAAACCGGTGTCATGCCCCACATATAGAACGACGACAGCTCTCCGCCGCCCGTGTTGGTAGGCAGGCCGCCGCCGGGACCGAGTTGGCCATCGGCGACAAACGATCCGCCCTCGCCTTTTTCGCAGAAGCCATAATCTTCCAGCGTGACGATCACCGTATAGGTGTAGCAATCGTAGATCTGGCACTGACTGACGTCGCTAACTTTGGCACCGGCCATGGCCAGCGCGCGCGGAGCTGATTGCGCACCGGCCGTATGAATGTACGGATCGTGATCCGCCTGACCTGTGTCGTGGTTGTGACTCTGGGAAAACCCGCGGATGTACACCGGCGGCTGCTTGAGGTCCCGGGCACGTTCCGCTGACGTAACAATAACGGCCACACCACCGTTGGAGACCAGGCAGCAGTCGAGAACATGGAACGGTTCTACCACCCAGGGCGACGCGTTGTAACCATCCAGGTCCAGTGGCTCCCTTTTGCTGGCACGCGGATTCATGGCGGCCCACTGACGTTGGGAGATGGCCACGGCAGCGAGTTGCTCCTGAGTGGTACCGAACAAGTCCATGTGGCGTTGAGCTGCCATGGCATACCTGGGCAGAGCGCCGATAATGCCGTAAACGGGCTCAAGCGATGCCATAGCATTGGGCGGTCCGGATCTTGCGTACGACACCGCGCCGCTACGTTGGTTTTCCTTCAACGGTGAATCCGCGAACACGCAACACACAGTGGTTGCTAGCCCGTTTGCCACAGCCATAGCGGCATACTGAATCATCTGCCCTGCACTGGAGCCGTAACCCTGCATGTAGGTCAGCAGGTTCAATTGCTTGAGGCCCAGGGTCATATGCAGGGGCACACCGACCCCCTCACCTATACCGGCATTAACCAGCAGTCCGTCCAGATCGGATTTCTGCAGCCCCGCATCTTCCAGCGCCAGGAATACGGCCTCGGCAGCCAGGTCTTCGGCGTCCCGATAGACGCGACCCATCTCGGTGATGCCTAGGCCAGTGATGGCGACCGCGCTGTTCATTGGATGTTTCATGATAGCTGACTCCTAAATGACGGGACTGGCCCGGCAGCGCTAGACAAGTTCACTAGCCACCAGCAACTCGATGCAGTCCTTTTCGATGGGTTTCTCCGAGATGGTTTTGGGAATCTCAATTAGCGCCTGGAAGATCTCCGGAACATCGTTGCGCTCCAGGTGCTCGCGGCAGTAGTCGAGCAGTTGCCCGCTGTCGTAGCCAGTCGGATCAGCGGGCACAACAGCCGCCACCAGGGTTTTCTCTCCCGCGACGTTGCTTTCCTTGGCCACCCCATAGACAAACACATCTGCCACCAGGGGCGATCCCATGAGTACAGTTTCCACCAGTGTGGTGTTGACGAAATCCCCATTGCGTCGCACGCCGCCGCCAACCCGGTGGTGGAAGTAAAACCAGCCATTGTCATCCTTGTGGCCCAGGTCACCCATATGAAGCCAGCCATTGCGAACCTTATCGGAAGAGGCCTTGGTATTCTTGTAGTACTGGACAATGATCGGGCTGTTGTCCTCTTTGCGGAAACAGATTTCACCCTCTACATTAGCTGCGCAGACAGCGCCGTGATCGTCGAGAATTTCAGCGACCCAGCCGCTGATCGGCTTGCCAATACTGCCCACTGGGCCTGTGCCGGGGGGGTTGCGCATAGCGCCGCCTTCGGTGGCTCCATAGACCTCGGTCAACTTCAGACCGAACCGCTTTTCAAACTTTTCCCACAGATGGGCAGGCATGCCGGCACTCTGGACGACGCGTATCGGATTGTCGGCGTCGTCTGGCTTTTCCGGCATCGCATAGATTTCGGGGATCATCCCCCCCAACAAGTTAAACGTGGTGCAACCATAGCGGCGAGTAATGTCCCACAATCGAGTCTTGGTGAACTTGCGGCTGATGACACAGCAAAGCTCCTGTCCAAGGGCGCCAGCCATCGTGCCCTGGGCGTTGATATGCGTGAGGGAAAGGCCGGTGTAGTACCTGTCGCTGCTAGTAATAAAACCAGCAGAAAGGGGGCCTAGGGTAATACCCATGTACTTGCGGTGTGTGAAATGTACGGCTTTGGGATTGCCAGTCGTACCGGAGGTAAACATCATAAACATAGTATCGTCCGGGTCCTGCTCCGCCAAAGCCAGCGGCTCCCCCGCCGCTTGGAGGAGATCAGAAAAGAGGATGGCGGGTAATGGTGTCCGCGGCGCGAGGGGAAGGTCTGCCGTGGACACCACCACCAGCCATTTGAACTCAGGACAGTTCGCCACTACCGACAGCAATGACGGTAGCGCGTAGTCGGCGCATATCGCGCCCTGGCATTCGGTGAATTCGAGCATGTAACTGAGTTTGGCGCCCATGGTGCGAGGGTCGATGGGAACTAGCGCAGCGCCAAGGATTCCACTGGCCACCATCGTCTCCACAAACTCCGGATGATTGTTCATCATCACCGCCAGCTTGTCCCCCTGGCTGACACCCAGATCATTCAGGCCCCGCGCCAGCGCCTGACCGTGATCGAAGAGCTGCCGGTAGGTTCGGGTCTCGTCCTCCAGTTGACCATCAGTGCCCACAGTGACAAACGTAAGAATCGCAAGGTCGGGGTTTGTCTGGGCTTTGTCCGTAATCAGCGCGGCCAGGTTGGTATGGGCGGGACCGTTCATTGGCGGGTATCTCCCGTTGCTTTGAGCTCGCCCATGCCCCAGGCAATACCTCTGCGCAGCAGTTCGTAATACACGGGCGAATTCCAGGAACCCCGCACCACGGGAATAATGTCCCTGATCGGTTTCATATCGTGCTTGCCCGCGCAGTGGCCCAAAGACAGATACAGCACCTCGCCCTCTCCCCAAGGGTGCACATACATCTGCGGGTGGCTGTCGCGATCGGTGCCATAGTCGGACCGTGCATAGCCGCTCGAAGGCTCGTTGTAGGAGGCCTCGAGTAATACCAGCTGTTCTCCCAATTTTTCACAGTAATAGGGTTCTTCATCTTCCACTTCGAAGTCTGATATGCCTGCGGTCAGTGGGTGCTCAATATCACTGACCCGAACAGTGAATTTTTGGTTGGCAGGATGAGCAATAAATCGGCTACCTAACAACTTCATAAAGTCGGGGGCAAGATCTGGCGTCTCCGCCTTGCGGCCTTCTACGATCTCCAGGATGGCATTTGTCGCGTGCAGCGCGAACCATCTACCGCCGGCTTCAAGAAACTCTGCCAACGCAACCTGCTCTTCGGCTGTGGGACGAAGGTCACACGTATAAGTAATCAGCAGCTGGCACTGCTTAATGGTTTCCGTATCACCGAAATTTCCTGCTACATGCGTGTGAATATCTGCGTTTTCCGCAAGCACCTTGAGCAGCTCGAGCCTGGCAAAATTGGTATTGTGATAACGGGCGTTGCAAACCAGATATACATTGTTGGGATGAGTCTGTTGCATTGGCTAGTTCTCTCCTTCTTGCAGTCGCGTCATGTCCAGCATTTCTACATGCTCCCGATCGCGGGGTCATCTGCCCATAGTTCATTGATCTCGTGATCGGGGTCCAGTAGCAAAGACGGTTCAGTCGAAAATCTCATGGTTGCGGGTAAGTCCCGGCTATAGACGGGCCATTCTGGCAGCCCCGATGATGACGGCGCGCCTTCTCGTGCAAAACTCAACCAGGCATCCATGGTTCTGGCGGACAGCACATCCGCTTCTCGTCCTTCAACAAAAAATCCGGCCGAACCATTTTTATCGTACGTTCCCCAGTTGAAACCAAGTTCTACCGCATGACACGCACCCACGACGCCTTCCATCAGCGGCGACGGCCAATCAAACAGATAGGAATAGGTCACGGCGTGTTCAGACTGCGCTTCAAGCAATCGCAGCGCAGGAATCCTGAAAACCTGGTCCGTCATAAATGCGGCCAGTACATCCACGGGCAATGAAGCCTTGTGGCGTGACTGCAGCCATTCCCGATATTTAGCGATGACTTTATCCGCTGTATCAGGAAAGAAGGCCGCTACCTCTGCCTGCAGCTGTTGCTCATTCATATTGACCCGGGCAGGATCAATCACGGCAAACAGTCGCCACTCTTCCCTGCACGTACCAGTCATTACGGCAACACCAGCAGCTGATCCTTTCCGCACAAGGTTAATTGGCATCTCAGGTATGACTGTTCCGTCAACATTCGGCCGAAATGCGCCCATGCCAGGCAGATTTTTGCCAACGGCAGCTTTGGCAAAATTCACCTGTAACTCACTAAATGCAGAGACTGGCAGTGCCAGAAGCGCTGAAGGATCAAAGGTACCAAGCAGCTCCAGCGCCAGCTCTGCCACCTGAAGTCCCTTCTCTGGCGAATTGGCGGAATGGCAGGCACCGCTCTGGGGAATCGCCTTGTGAAAAAGCCCTTTCGCTGCGGGCATCGCCATGAGGCAACCCACGGACATGCCACCTGCACTTTCCCCAAAAATAGTGATGTTTGCAGGATCCCCGCCGAAGACGGAAATGTTATCACGGGTCCATTCGAGTGCCGCCACCTGGTCAAGCAGCCCCTCATTTCCTGTGGCCGGGATCTTGCCCCCTGTAAGCGCTTTCAGGTTCAAAAAACCGAGAGCGCCCATACGATAGTTGATGGTCACTACCACAACATCACCACGATCTGCGAGGTGCTGGCCGTCATAGATGGGCTGTGATCCCGACCCCATCGTAAACCCACCACCATGAATCCAGAACATTACCGGTCGTTTGCCCGCGGTTGCGGGAGTCCATATATTGAGGAAGAGACAATCTTCAGCCTGCTCGGGCGGTGTGTCGGCTTGTCCCATAAGCCAGTCAAGCATGCTTGAGTCTTGCGGTGCCTCAGCACCAAATTTTGATGCATCCCGAACACCATCCCAACCAGGGTGCGGCTGCGGTGCCTGCCATCGCAGGTCTCCTACGGGCGGTGCGGCAAATGGTATGCCACGAAATACCTTAAGCTGGTTTTCCTGCGTACCTTTAATTTTTCCAAGTGTGGTCGTTACTACGGTCATATTTCTGTACCGATCTGGTAGACGCGGGCCGCGCAGTCATGGAAGAGCTCGTTCTTCTCGGTCGCCGTGAGCTTTAGCGCCGTCGTGACTCTCTTGAACGCGTTCCAGAGATTCGTATACGAGCACGACACCTTGTCGATGGGAAAATTCGACTCGAACATGCAGCGCTCCACGCCGAAGGCTTCGATCAGCTCCGCAAAGTAGGGTTGCCACGCCGTCGCCATCTCATCGGACGAAGGTGGCGCGTCGCGCTCCTCATAGCCCCATCCGTAGGCCGGCATGCCGCAACCGCCCAGTTTCATTACGACGTTTGGGCAACCGGCGAGTGAGCGGACAGCCCGCTGCCACTCGATGAACACCACGCCATCTCGCTCATTGGCCAGCGGACCCTTCTTGATCAGACCGCCGATATGGTTAACGACGATACTCACGCCCGGGAACGCGTTGGCGAGGTCTTCGACCTCACAGAGTTGCGTGTAATACCCATAGGAGTCGAACGAGAGATTCAGGCGGTCGAGCACTTTGAACCCAGCCCGAAAGTCGTCACTTGCGAGCAGTCCAGGTGTATCACCGGCCGTGCGGGAGTTCCCGATATCCGGCGATTCATGCCAGGCGTGAGAATGGCGAATGCCTCGAAACCGGGGGCTTGCCGCCCGGTGGGCAAGGAGCACAGGCTCCACCGCTGCACCCAGGGTCAGATCCGCATAACTGACGATGGCCCCACAGCACCGCGCATCCGGGCCGTAGAGATTGCTTGCGGCCATGGCCGCGATGCCGTTCACGAATTCGGTCTCGCCGACGCTGAAATCGGCGCCTCCGTCGGCTCGATACATCGCCATGCTATCGATGAACACAGTGTCGACGACGTTGTGGCCGCCGCCGCGAACGTCGTCCATGAGATCGTCAGCGAGATAGCAAAGCGGGAGACGACCGATCCACTTCGGCAACGCGTCGATCTCGGATTGGGTAAGTGATCCCTCGGGAGACTCGGGTCGCGGCCGCCGATCCCACAAATGGTGATGGGGATCGATGATGGGTTGTTCCGGGTCGATGACCTCTTCCGACGTGCGTGCGAGCCATTCCCGCAGCACGACGCCCGGCACGTCGGGAAGGTCTGACCATCGCGGCAGCCCGGCGCCGTTAGGATCGCCATTGCGCGCGAGGGCTTTGCGAATTATTTTTGACATAAACTGAATGTTGATTCAATATTCAGTTAAACACAACACATTTTTCAGAGCAGGATCCGAAATCGGATCAACCGCCGCAGATAACACAACACCACCTTCAACACCCTCAAGGAGTCGGTACTATGACCACGGTGACTACACAGCTTGGCAGCATTACCGGCAAGCCGGAAAACGACATCCAGATGTTCCTGGGCGTCCCATATGCAAAACCCCCGGTGGGTGAACGGCGCTTTCAGGCGCCGGAACTCCATGGACCCTGGTCAGGCACGCTGGATGCCACCAGGCTGGGAAACAGGGCGATGCAACCTGAAAACCCAACAGCTCCACCATCACCGGAGCCATTCAGCGAAGACTGTCTGACTGTGGACATCTACACACCTGCAGCGGACGATCGCGCCCGGCCGGTGTTGTTCTGGATTCATGGCGGCGCCTACTACATTGGCTCCGGTAATGACCACGACGGCTCTATTCTTGCTGCCCAGGGCGACGTTGTGGTGGTTGCTGTCAACTATCGGCTTGGCGTATTTGGTTTTCTCGATCTGTCGAAGTACGACGACGACCTGGCCGGATCGGCATCCAACGGCTTCCGCGACCAGATCATGGCGCTGACCTGGGTGAGGGACAACATCAATGATTACGGGGGTGACCCCAACAACGTGACCATCTTTGGCGAATCTGCCGGTGGTGGTTCGGTCAATGCGATTCTGGCCGCACCCTCCGCCGACGGCCTGTATCACCGCGCCATTGCTCACAGTGGCACCGCCATCACCAACCCACCGGCGTCACTGTCAACGGAATTCGCCGCACACTTGGAGGTGGACGAGAGTGAATTGCTCACCCATCTCAAGCAACTCTCGGCTCAAGATTTGCTGGCGGCTCAGCTCGGCGCCGGTGTTCTGGGTGAGGCCTGCGTTGACGGCGTGGTGATCACCCGGGATACCTACCAGGCAATTGCCGAGCGCGGCGCGCGAGGCGTACCCTACATCGCGGGCTCCAATCTGCATGAAGGCACCTTTATGACTTCGTTTGCCCCCGAAGGGACCCCCTTCGACCCCATGACCGCTGTCCTGGGAGCAATGCCCTTCGACCTCCTCCGCGTCGGTACGGAACCCGGCGATTACGTGACCGCGATGCAGGACGCTTATCCCGACGAGACTGGCAAGAATCTCTACCAGCGGGTCTATACCGAGATGTTCCGCCGCGCTGCTATACGCACAAGTGAAGCCGCCACAGCGGCTGGGTCCAGCGGCTGGCTGTACCGTTTTGACCTGCCGTCCTCCGTCATGGACGGCGTTCTCGGCGCCACCCACGGCTGTGAGGTTGCGTTCACCTTCAACGACTATGCGCGCCCGGAGATTTCGCGCATTTCCTTCGCCCACTACCACGATCCGAAGGATCCAGTGGTCCGCCGACTGGCGCAGCAGTGGTCAAACACGGTACTAGCCTTCGCGCGCACTGGCGATCCCAACGGCGCTGGTCTGCCGCACTGGCCTCCTTATTCGGCCGATCAACGTGAAGTCATGATCATGGACGCCGAATCGAGAATTGAGCAGGACCCGGATAACCAATTGCGCAAGCGGTGGGGTGATGCGTGATGCTCCGGCGACGAATGACGACAAGTGGATGATTCAGCAACAAGCACAGCCCCCGCTAGCCGAGTCGGTGTCAGTCGTGGCCAGCTCGTTCATGCGACTGTGCTGTTGTGCCTTGTCAACATGTTCAATGCTCTGGACCGAGGGGCTCTGGCAATTCTGGTTGAGCCGATCAAGACAGACCTTGGCTTGTCCGACACACAGCTCGGGCTGCTCACCGGCTTTGCATTTAGTCTGACCTACGCGTTGTTCGGCATTCCGCTAGCGCGTCTGGCGGATACCCGCAGCAGGGTGAAACTGTTATCAGTCTGCCTGGCCGTGTGGAGCATTGCGACCGCGATTGCCGGATTCGCCCAAAACTTTATTCAGCTGGCACTGACAAGAGTCGTGGTCGGCATTGGCGAAGCCGGTGGCTCTCCGGCGTCGGTGTCGATGATGGGTGAATACTACAAGCCGGAAAGTCGCAGCCGCGGGATGAGTCTGTTTATGCTAGGCGGTGTTACAGGAGGCGCATTGGGATTGGGGTTGGTCGGCGTAATAGCAGACCACTATGGTTGGCGAGTCGCTTTGTTTACCATGGGTCTGCCCGGTTTACTGCTCGCCATTGTTCTGTTGACGACTTTACGTGAACCCCCACGAGGGCGCTTCCAGAGCACCTCGGAGCGATTCGATACGGATATTGCCTGGTATCAGGCAGTCGCGCAGGTACTCAGTCGCCGAACCATGCAACACCTATTGCTCGCCTATGGCATCGGCGCCTTCGGTGGCGCGGGCGTCAGCGCCTGGCTCGGCGCTTTTTTTATGCGTAGCCACGGCATGTCCTTGAGCGAAGTGGGCGGGTTACTAGGCGTACTGGCTGGGTTGGCCTCATTCGCCGGTGTGATGTTCGGCGTGGTGTTTGGACCAAGGGTGGTGCGACGGGATCGGCGCTGGGAGCTGTGGTGGCCGGGCGCTGTCTACCTTACGATCGTGCCTACCTGGATGCTGACCCTTTATATCTCTGACCTGTATCTGGTCGTTCTGATGCTGGCGATTACCGTGGCTCTTTCCTCATCCTGCGTGGGATTCGTTCTGACAAGTATTCAAAGCGTTCTGCCTGCACACCTTCGAGGCATGGGAACAGCCGCAGTCATGTTCGCCTCGAATCTGGTCGGTACTGGCGCGGGTCCACTACTTGTTGGCTATCTTAGCGATGTGCTAACGCCAACACTAGGGGGCGAGAGTCTGCGCTACGCCATGATCATTGGTGTCATGTTCATTAGCTGGGGAGCCCTTCACTTTTTTATCGCCGCGAAACACCTCAGGAACGAATTAGTGTCGTGAGGGAGTAAACGTTGTCGCAAACAAAAGGAGCAAAGAAACGATGACCATCATGATCGAAGCCGAGCATATCCTCGGTAACTCGACACCCACCGCATTCGCTAACTACATCAAGGTTTACGGGGAAACCATGATCCCGGCAATGAACGATGTCGGGTATAACCTGGTTGGGGCCTGGCGCCAGGTGAGCGGTCCTCTCGGGCGGGACCTGTTCCTCACGACTGCCGAGTCAATGGCCGCCATGGAAAAGATTGGGCCCAGATTGCTCGAGCACAAAACCCTGACGGAGGGACTGCCTCGCTTCGCAGCGCTCGGGTTCACGGTGGACGAAGTCCTCAAGAACGGGAGGCCTTTCGCATTTGCCGACGACCGTCGCCTTCAACAGGGGGCAGCCAATACCGGCAGCGCTCCCCGATGCTACCGCCTGATTCGTCGTCGCGTAGGCGTCACTGGGATGACTGCCGCGAGTGAAGCACTCTCCGATCTGGCAGACCGACTCGAGGCCGCGGGAAGCTGGAAACTCTTTACCGCTTACCAGACGACGTACGGCGACCGCCGCGAGATGAGTGAGATCTGGATTGCGGACGACATCACCCGGGAATGGTATCCCCAGGCTGCCTCAACGGAGGTGCTTGCCGCCCTTGATGCAGTCACCCACGAAGCCTCAGTTCATCTCCTGGATCCGCTCCCTTTCTCCAAGGCCCGTTAACCTAATCAACAATACAAGTCGTTAATCTAATCACCAGGGTTCCCTATGAAACTTCTACTACTCGCTATGCTACTGACCTCGGCCACCGCCTTTGCGGAGAAACGCTGACTGGCTGGAGGCCATCACATCCATAGCCATTTCAGCCCCGGATACGACTACAGTGTGAATCCGCCGCGCGCCATTATAGGTGGCGATGCGGTTAACCCGATGCCTACCAATGCCACGCTCGCAAAAAAGTATGGTTTATCCTGGATCGTGGGGACGGACCATGGCGGACCAAATCACAGTAAGATTAATCGGGATATGGCCTATCCCGCATTGTTGAAATCCCGTAAGGAAGTCCCCGAGGTAATTCAGTTTTATGGGATGGAGTTAAACAGCCCCGGGGCCGACCACAGTAGTTTGATTATTCCGTACACCCACGATGAACAGCAGGTACTGTTTAGGTTGGAACATGGTTTTGACAAGCGCGAAGTATTCCCGTTGGATATTAGCCGTGATGTCGAGGACAACATGCTGGCCGCATTAACGGTTATGAAGGCGCTGCCGTCACCCCCGGTGGTCATCGCCAACCACCCTTCCCGCACCGCTACTGCATACGGTGAATATGGTGACGATGATCCAGCCGAGTTTCGTCACTGGAATGACACCGCGCCCAATGTCGCTGTGGGTATGGCCGGCGCACCAGGACACCAGGCGATGCCGCTGGCAGGCGACGCCATCAAAAAAACGCTCGCCTCATACAAGATGCCTCTGAAGTTACCTCGAGGTGCGTACCTTGGTTATCCGACACTGGGTGGCTTCGATCAGATGACCGCGAGAGTGGGTGGGTTTTGGGACTCGATGCTCGGTGAAGGACGACGCTGATGGATCACATCCAACTCAGATTTTCATCGTCACCATTCAGATGAGGGTGTCGATTTTTACCCGGGTGAATATTCCAAGACCTTTGTCTACGCCGAGAAGAATCATGAGGCCATCTTGGCCGCGTTGCGCTCCGGACAGGTCTTCGTAACAACCGGTGACCTTGTCAGCGAGGTTTATGTCACGGTCAGGTACCAAAAAGCTGAAGCATCAATGGGCGGCGAACTGGTCGTCGACCAGGGCAGTGCGGTCCAGATTGAAATTCGTGTGCGCGATCCGGACGGCAAAAATAGTAATGGCAGCTATCCTGCTTTAAGCAGAATAGATCTGATAGCCGGAAATGTCGGCGCAAGATCCGCCGACCTTAGCATCAACAGCAACAGCAGCACCCGGGTGCTGCACCGCTTCACGGCCAAAAACTGGCGAAGGGCGAGCGAGTTCCTGACGATGCGCACAACACTCGCCATTAACGAATCAATGTACCTGCGTGTACGCGGCACTAACACCAAAGAGCTTGAACCCACGGAGGACGCTGCGGGTGAAAACCCCTGGGATGACCTCTGGTTCTACACCAACCCGGTATTCGTTACGGCGAGATGAAGGCACACCAATTACAAATGGGAAATTTAAGCCAGTAGAAGTCGAATCAAGAAACGTATCTGAAGAAAACAGAACTCTCGTTCAAGTGAGCTGCTTGCGCAGCGCAACCCGAAAGTCTGCTTCGTACACTTGCTCCGGTGCTTCGCGCACCATCTTATCAGCCGCGTGCGCATCGTCGCCGACGAGAATTCTCCACCGGTCGTTGTGCACGCCGTCGAGGATGATTGTCGCCGCCTGCCCCGCGCTGAGCGGCGCCTTGTTGCTAAAGTCATCCAACTGCTGCTGGATCGCCGCGCGAATCTGCTCGTCGCTGTCATTTCCGCCCGGCATGCCGCTTTCGACCATCCGCCTGCGAATCTTCGCAATGTCGGCAGCACTCATGTCCTTCGGCGTCGGTCGGCCGAGCACCTTGTCGGTATTGATCGCAAGCGACGAGCCGATGTGGCCCGGCATCACCACCGCCACCTTGACGTGCGGCGCATTCAGTCGCAGGTCGGTGACAAGGGCCTCGGAGAAACCTTTCACTGCAAACTTCGCCGCGCTGTACGCGGTGTTCGTTACTGCCCAGAAGCCGTTCACGCTGCTCGTGTTGACGATGTATCCCTCGCTGCTCGCCACCAGGAACGGCATGAACGCGCGGCTGCAGTAATACACGCCGAACCAGCAGACGCCGAAGGTGCGATCCCACTCTTCCCGCTTGTTGATCAGAAAACTTTCGCCGCCACCGATACCGGCATTGTTGAACAACAGATTGATGTCATCGCGCTCGTGCGCTTTCAGCGCGGCATCCCGAAACGCGAGGACTTGCGTTTCGTCTGCTACGTCGCACAGATGGGTTGTCACGCGCACCGACGGCGAGTCCTGTGCGCACAGCCGCTGCGTCTCATGCATGTTTTCTTCGGATACGTCGCAGGTCGCGACATGACATCCTGCCGCCGTCAGCTGCCGCACCAGCTCACGTCCCATACCGGTGCCTCCACCGGTGACGATCGCGAGTTTGCCTTTGAAATCCTTCATCACGCTGTCATCTAGGCCGATATTTCCAGATGGCTCAATCCCGGTGCAACGGCGATAACGCCGTCGTGGTCACCGAGAAAACGAACTGCTTCTAATCCTGATTTATTGGGTACCCCCTAGAACTCATAGGTAGCCTCAATCCCATAGCTCCTAGGTCTGGCGTAAGAATTAACTATTCCGAAAAGCGATTCGCCCCCGTTCCACACGAGGATTTCGTCATCGAACAGATTCCTGCCATACAGGGCCAGCCGCCACCGGTTTTCCGCAGCCTCTCGTATTGTCACGCGTATATTGGCCATGTTGTACTGCGGAACTTCCCTCCGATCGGTATTTTCCACATCGGACCAGCTTTTGGTTTGACCCGACCAGTCGAGGCGTACCTCCCCTTCGATACCAGGCATCACTGGAAACATATAAGCGGCCGATGCGGTCCATTTCCATTCGGGAGCATCGGGGAGTCTATTACCCTTCGTTTGAGCTAGACCGCCTTTGGGTTGAAAGGCCGAATCGATTTCTGCTTCAATCCACTGGACGCCTAGCCGCACGAAGAGATTCTCGGTGACCATCCCGGAGGCATTCAAGTCAAAACCCGTGCTATGGGCTTTACCGGTATTCCCATTGTAGGTCAAAGCCGAAGTTATACCGGCAAGGGGCCCTGCATCTTGTAGCATTATCGCGTCTTTCCAATCGAAATAGAATGCGGATCCTGTAAGATTCATACGGCCATCCAATAGCCTGAGCTTCGCGCCCAGTTCGTAATTGATCGCAGAATCACCATCAAAGTACAGCTTTGAATTCACAGCGACGAGTCTCTCGGAAACCAGGGCATCCTCCCCATCGCGAGTGGGCAGGTTGATATCACCGGCAGTTGCCAGAAGGTTATTCAGTAGGCCTAGATCATAGTTAAGATCGCCATTGTAGCCGCCCGGACGAAATCCGGTACTGACGATGCCGAAATACATCATATCTTCATTCGGCCGCCAGGTCAGGCCAACCCTAGGTGTCCACTCCTGGTCATCAGTTCCCGCATTCACACGCGAGAACTCCTGCGTCATGTCTGTGTATCGCACACCTGCGTTAAGTTCCCAGCTTTCGGACAACGCGTAACTGAAATCGCCGAAGATCGCATATTCTTCAAGGCTATTATCAGGGCTATTTTCAGGCGCTAGCAGGAAGCTCTCATACTGCGGCCGCCACTGTTCCGTTTCTGGGGTCAGTCCAAAGGGTGCGTTTCTGCTTGTGGAATCGTCGCTGTCCTTGTAAAAAAATCCTGCTATCCAACCGAACGGACCATCCCCATTGGAAACCAGACGAAACTCCTGCGCAAAGCGTTCTGATTCGATGTAGAACGTCCCGGCAAACGACGTCATATTAGTCATATCCTGAGGATTGCCAGTAAAAGGGATGGGGGCACTGGGATCACCGAACGGTGCCAATTGATAATTATTAACGAGTGCGGCATACCAGTCGATTAAGTGCGTACCGGTTTCCAAAAATTCTTGAGAAAAACTCGCGTCCCGATCGAAATAGGAAGTGGAGGACGTAAAATCCGCCCAAGGAAACGCGTACTCAACCACCAGGTTATACTGTTGCAGATCATCGTAGGATCCAGGTGCAAATGGCGATGCTTGCGTTTCGACGTAATAAGGTGCTGAAGCCCAGGCATAGCTGTCCGTTTCGGATTCGAGGGTAGAAGCCGTGAATTTTACAGACAACTGATCCGTAGCCTGCCATTTGGCAGTTATCCTTCCCCCACTACTCGTCTCCGTGTTTATATCTTTCTCTACGGTGGTTCCGGCAATTGTTCTTCGGTCAAGATAGCCCGGTGACTCTGTTGTAAACCCCACCAGCCTGACGGCGAACTTGTCTTTAACAAGGGGGATGTTAACCATTCCGTCAAAACGGTAGCCTGTATCGCCGGACTCATTCATGCCATTAAAGTTGACCTGGACTTTAGAGGCCCACTCGTTGAGATCCGGCTGATTACTGATGTAACGGATGGTGCCCGCCATCGATCCCTCGCCGAACAGGGTTCCCTGGGGCCCATTGAGAACCTCGACACGTGCCAGGTCGAACATCACTCCACCGATCTGCCGATCCGGCTCCTGACCCCCGGTCACTGGTGTTTCATCGATGTATATAGACGTCATGGCTTTAGTCTGGTTGGGTGCCTCATAACCGGATATCGCTCTTATACCCCGTATGCTGACGTTGGTTCTGGACGAATCAGTTTGAATAACATTGAGGCTGGGAACGGCAAGGGCCAAGTCGGCCATGTTCTGAAGACCCATGCTCTCGATCATAGACTCATCTATCGCCATCATGGAGAGGGGCGTGTCCATCTCCGCCGTATCCCTGTACGTGGCCGTGACCACAATCTCATCCAGGAAAGGTGTCGCTTTCTTTTTCGCTTCCCTTTCCATGTCACCCGCGGCGGCTGCATGGGTGGCCGCAGGTAAAAAGGTCAAAAAGCCAAAAAAAACCAGTGAAAATGTCACGACCTTGGCAGGCCAATCGCTTCTTCTTCCGATAAAGTTTCTTGAGATCATGTTTACCTCTTCAATTTTGATTAGGTTGTTAAGCGGACGCACTACTGAATACTGATTCAATATTCAGTTTATGTCAAACCCAATATTGAATAGTTTTGCAATTTATAAAGAAAGCAAGTCGTAATTCTTCCCCATCCGGACCCGTAACGTTCGGGTCGCCCGTGCGAGGGCTGCAATCTGGTCTTCATAACCTCGGTTAGCGCTCCCCGCGTATTCCGGACCCCATCGACTTACATCGAGAAAACCAAAAATACTCAGGCGGTAATTGATCGACACCACCACAATGTCATTATTCCGAGCCAATGCGGTACCGTCGTATAGGTTGGCGGAGTCCTGGATCAACCCGCCACCGTGAATCCAGAAGATCACTGGGCACGGTTTGCCTCCTGTCCCGGGGTGTAGATGTTCAAGTACAGGAAATCCTCACTCTCAGCGCCAGGTTCCCTTCCAACCATGACTTCCTGATCAGCCGGCGGCTGCGGGCAAAAGTTTGGGAAGTGGGTCGCATCGAATGTCCCGTCCAGTCAGCGCTGGGGCCGGTGCACGCCAGCGTCTGCTGCCAACCGGTGCTGCCGCATATGGCAACCCCAGAAAAACATCAACGCCGTCGTTGTGTAAACCCTACACCTTGCCTAATCGAGTCTTAACCACTGTCATCACGTTCTCCCTTTGAGTTTGAAACAGGCGGACCAACCGAGTGCGTTACGACCTGGTCCCATAGATAGCCTCCGGAAAATATGCGAACTCAGAGGCTCGACATTTGGTGACTGGTTCCAACAGCAAATACTTTATGCAACACACAACCTCCAGTTCATCAGCTGTCCGCGCAGAGAGTTGTTTCAGTTTCAGTTTCAGTTTCAGTTGCAGTTGCAGTTGCAGTTGCAGTTGCAGTTGACTGAATATTGATTCAATATTCAATTTATGCCAAAAATTATAATCCCGTACGTAAAGTGGCTATCTCGTCCTTGCTGCATAGGCTCGTTCCCGACCATTTGGTTGAGAACGTTAATCACCTCAGAGACGAGTTCGTGATCACAATTGTTATGAAAACGCCCGGAAATGGATTGACACTGGCTTCAACCGGTTTCGTGACACAAAACCCCAAAAACGTTAAACCTGACATTTGATTTCGACGGGATAAAGAAAACGACGGATTCCGGTGTGTACCAGAGACCTAAACTAAACAGGAGACATTATGAAAGCATTTCAGGTAGCAGAAAATGGCAAACCACTAGTAGAAGTAGAACTAGAAACACCAACACCAACGGGCCAAGAAATTCTGCTAAAGACTATATCATGTGGAGTTTGTCATTCAGATATTCATATACACGATGGTTATTTTGAACTGGGTGGAGGAGCGAAGCTTCCAACTCCTCTAATGGAACCTTTAACCATGGGTCATGAAATATTTGGAGAAGTTATTGCCTTTGGGGAAAAGGTTTCCAATATAAAGGTAGGCGAGAAATATGTTGCTTACCCATGGATAGGGTGTGGAGATTGTGAACTTTGTAACGTCGACAAAACGCAATACTGTATGAACAATACAAACCTTGGCGTCAACGTAGGCGGCGGATATGGCGATCATGTATTGGTGCCCGGAGAACAATATCTATTTGATGCAGGAGACACCCCGGACAACCTGGCCGGTAGCTATGCATGCAGAGGTCTTACTGCTTTTAGTGCTCTAAAAAAAGCCGAACCTTTTCCTCAGGATAACTCATTGGTAATTATCAGTGCGGGAGGTTTAGGTCTCCTGGCTTTAAAAATTGCCATAGCAAAATATGGCATTAATCCGATCGTCATCGATATTGATGACGATAAGCTAAAAGTTGCAAAAGAGTTGGGCGCTTCTGCTGTCATTAACTCTTCATCTGAAGGAGCCGCAGGGAAAATACTTGAACTGACTGGCGGTGGTGCAAGATCTATAGTCGATTTTGTTGGTGCCGAAGTTACTGCTAATTTGGGTTATCAATGTCTTACCAGAGGCGGGACACTAGTAGTCGTTGGCCTATTCGGCGGCCAGATTAAGGTTGCTTTGCCCGTACACGTTTTGACAGAAAAGAAACTCATCGGTTCTTATGTCGGAAGTTTAGGAGAAATGAAAGAACTAATGGCACTAGTTGCGGATGGAAAAATTGAGCCCGTAGAAGTTGAATCAAGAAATGTAGCTGAAGCAAACAGGACGCTTAAAGAAATGAAAGAAGGAAAACTTTTAGGCCTGGTCGCTTTAACACATAGCTAAGCTTATGAGCACGACCGGAGCGCTGGAAGCTGGCGTCATCGACCGGCTTACGCCGACGGCGAGGGAATAGAAACGGCGATAACGATCGCAGAGAGATTAGCGAAGTTGCCGGGTACGTGTATGCGTTAACCACACAGCATATGCACAAGAATGGCCTTGGAATAATGAAAGCCGATTTCTACACAAACGATACCTGACGTTTTACAAAAGGGTTTGCAGCTTGGCCGCTACCCCGGCCACGGCGTCTATCCAATTCTGATCGCGGTCGCCAACAGTAAATTTTGACAACTCCTGACGTTCGCCGATAAGTAGCACGTGGGACAATCCCTCTCGACCCGCCACCACTTCAGGTTGGGCCCCGGCTTCATTCAACCAGAAATCTCCGTAAGTCTTTGTCACACCATCAACCGTACAAGCACCCTCCACCACGACATGGAGCGTTTCGGTGCCGAGGTTACCGGCTGGCACAACTCTGGCGCTAGGATCACCCTTCAACAACACCAGAACCGGGCCAACCCTGCGATCGCCCATGAGAGAAACGGTCGCTCGAATACCCGGCGAAACTTCGTCCCAGTCCTTCGCAGTGTCAAAACTGCTATCCAGATGGCCGAGTGATGTTTCGCCCAGGGTCGAGGCAATAGCAGACCCCTCAGGGCTCGGATGCTCATCCTGAATACCCAACTTATCAGAGAATGGCTTTTGCTGGACTGCGGCTTGCTCCTGAAGTTTTTTGTCAACCGGACAGGCCGGCCAGCCGCGACGGTCGCCAAAAACCAGCACCCCATAGCCTCCCTTCGGGCCCCAGGCCACGTTGTCGCCGGGATAAGAGATGCTGCCGTCCTGGAAGCGAAACTGGCCATCGACATAGGCATATTTACCCACATTGGTCGTCCCAAGAATGGACATCCGCCAGGTATCCGAGTCGTGTCCATGGGCCGGTCCCCGGGGCATCTCGTCTTCCATCGGCCCAAAACAACTAAACAATATATAGGGCCCTGCGGTGTCGTCGCCCATCAGTAAGTCCAGCGATTTGCCAACTCCGAAAAATCGCCGCCAACCTTCCACGTGACGATAAGACAGGTTTAGCTGACCATTAACAGCCGGGTCGATCTTTCCAACCGGTGTTGAATACATAACGATTCCTCCAATTTTTCATCCCCGCCAAGTCTTAACGGGTACCTGGTAAATAACAAACACGGGCAGCATCTAGATCTAGACCTAACCCCTTAGTAGTATCGTTTTCTCACGACACTAATTCGTTCCTGATGTGTTTTGCAGCAACAAAAAAGTGAATCGAAGCCCAGCCAATGATCGTGACACTACCGATCATGGCATAACGCAGGCTTTCGCTACCCAGCTCTGGCGCCAGTGCATCGCTGAGCAGTCCGATAAGTAGTGGTCCTGCACCAACCCCGATGAGATTCGTCGCGAACATGATTCCTGCCATTCCCATACCGCGAAGGTGTGCGGGCAACACGCTTTGCATACTCGTCAAAACGAGCGCCACGAAGGATGTGGTGATGACAATAGTGACGCCCAGCATCGCGCACGCCATATAGATGTTGTCGAGATAAAGGGTCAACATCCAGGTTGGTACGGTCAATGAACTCGCAATACCGGGCCACCACAGCTCCCAGCGCCGATCGCGCCGCACGGCTAGCGGTCCAAGCGCTGCGCCGAGCATCACGCCTGCTATCGTGCACAATCCAACCACGCCACCGAGCAATGCGCCCACTTCGCTTAAGGACAGGCCGTGGCTGCGCATGAAAAATGCGCCGAACCAGGCGCTCACACCGGCGCCGCCGAATGATCCGATGCCATAGGCAATGAAGACGTGCAACATCGTTCGCCGACGCAGTACCTGGCCAATGGCCTGATACCAGGTGATGTCTGTATCGAACTGCTCTGTGGTGTTCTGGAAGCGGCCTCGCAGGGGGTCCCGCAAAGTCGTGACCAGAATGATTGCGAGCAACACACCGGGCAGACCCATGGCAAAAAAAGCGACTCGCCAGCCATAGTGGTCGGCAATCACCCCGACCAAAGCCAGTCCTAACGTACCGCCGGCCGCGCCGCCCAGTTGATACCAACTCATTCCCCGGCTGCGATTCTCCGGCGTGTAATAGTCCCCCATCATCGACACAGACGCCGGGGCACCCCCGGCTTCGCCTATACCGATGACGATCCTTGTCAGCGCCAACTGAATAAAGTTTTGAGCAAAACCGGCTACCGCAGTCGCAGCACTCCACACCGCCAGGCACACCGCTAACAGTTTCACCCTACTGCGAGTATCTGCCAGGCGCGCCAGAGGTATACCGAACAATGCATAGGTCAGACTGAATGCAAACCCGGTGAGCAGTCCAAGCTGCGTATCGGTCAAGCCCAGATCTGCCTTGATTGGCTCAATCAGAATCGACATAGCCGCCCTGTCCAGCGCATGAAACAGGTTAACAAGGCCGAGCAGCACCGTCGCATGAATGAGCACCCCGCGGCTGACAGCGGCTCCGCTAGCAGGGTCCGTGCCCTGGGCAGGCGTCGAAGCGCCCCCGTTTACCGCCGGTGAACTGCTCATTCGTCAAATTCCAACAGCTCAACATCGAAACCCAATTTTTCGAGTCCCTGCAGGAAGGCATAGCGGCCACCAGGTGCAGCGCCCATCGCAGGGAAGTTACCGTTCTGCAGCAACGGCAAACCAATGTCTTCCAGACTGCCAATGACAGGCTCCATCCCATTCACGATAAAGGCAAGGTGATGGATGCCGTTGCCTTTTTGGGCCAGGCAGTCCTGAAAAACGCTTGGCCCTTCAACAGGTTCTATAAACTCCAGCACGATGTTCTTCAATGGAATATAGCCAACCCGGGCGCGCCCCTCAGTAGGTTTGCCTCGATAGAGGCTCTGGGTCTCCTCATGAGCTCCGGTGACGCTCGAAGGAGGTGTTTCGATGCCGAACAATTCGGCGAACATTGTTAAATATTTTTCGACATCGTCTACGACAAAAGCAATTTTTAAAACGTTGTGCGGTAACAAAGAGTTCAAGGGTGTCTCCTTTGATCAAATTTCCCTGGCATTATTCTTCGATCTGGTTATCAAACCATATCAAATGCCGAGATCTTTCAGGCTGTAGTTCTTGAGCCGTTTCCTGGCTGAGTCGTCCCAGCGGAACTGGTCTTCGAAGCCGACGAACGGCTGGTAGAAGTAGCGGGTTTCAGCGGCGAAGTGTCGGGCGCGGGCATCGATGGCCGTGGCGATCACGCTCGAACGCTCGAAGATTCTCGCATCGTCATAGACTTCATTCTCACCGGCGACCAGCGCGCCATGCTGCCCGATCACGGCTGCGCGACGATGAAAGCCGAACGTGAGCGACACCCGCTGATCTGGTGAAGTGTTGGCAAACGATCCATGCAGTATCTGGCGGTTGGCCACAGTCACGGAACCAGCTTCACAAAAGAGTGGCACCGCAGTCGGCAGGCGGTCAGAGCCGCCGTTGGCCTCGACCATCTGCTTGATGTCAACCTTGCCGAGCTTGTGCGTACCTGGCACCACCCACAGACAGTTGGCCGGTGTGCTGCGGTAGAGCTGTACCTGAAAGTTAAACCCGTGGCTACCTTCGTCCCAGTCCGGCGAGTCCCAGTGGGTGACACCGTCCTGGTGCCAGGCCACGGACGCCCCAAGACCTGGCTGCTTGATGAAGATGGCATCGTTGTACGGCACGAAGTCCGGACCGTTAATGGCCTCGGCCACTGCAAGCAGACCCGGATGTCCATACACCCTAAGCCCAGCGTCCATCGCCTCACACATGTTGAACATCAAATAGATGACCTTGTCTGGGGTTTCGCCGTCCGGCACCGGCTCGAGCATCTTGGAAGGATGCCGGCCACCACCGGCCGCGGTGCCCCCCAACGGATCGCTCAGGGGCGTTACCCACAAATAGGTATCCCGCACGAGATCGTGACCCAACGCCGGTTGGCCAACCGCATCAACTTTTGCGCCCGGCGCGGCTGGTGCACGGCGCACCATATCGTTGACCCCCGTACGTAGCTCCTCGAGTTCGACCTGGTCGATCACGTCTTCGAAGACATAAAAGCCATGGGTCCAATAAGCGGCGAGGATGTTCGGGTGCAGCGCGCCGTCGGCTGCAAATCGCAACGGACCCCGGTTGTCTAGCGCGAGCGCACGCGCGCACCCTTCTTCCATGTAATCGGCCATGTCAGCTGCATGTTGGGCGGCTGTGGGCCTCTTCCGGTATTCGACCTGATTACCCTTCCGATCCGAGACGGAATTTTTCAATCGTGTCTCATCCATCTTATCGCCCCTTAGTTGTTTTGGTTAACCATCTCTGCGGTTACTGCCTGAATTCCAGCCCTTCGTGGTCGCCTGCGTTTCGCCAGTCTTCAAGCAGTTTGAAAAATGCCAGTGGGCCTTGCGGGTACACAGTAATGGCGCCGCTGGATTTACCCTCGCCGTTGAAGTAACTGGGCGTGCACTCGCCCTGACCTAGGAAGGGGGGCGCCACGGTACTTTGAATCATCTTGGTCCAAGCCGATTCAGCCTCTTCGGTGACCTCGACCTCACGTACGCCTTCTTCGAGGGCACGGCCGATGATGTACGTCAACTGCATCGCGGCCTCATCGACCAGGTGCGTGAAGTTCGAAGTGAGGCCGCCTTGTTTGGCCCCGACGATAAATGCGTTCGGAAAGCCGCGGGTGTGCGTGCCGTGCAAACTACGCATGTCGTCGCCCCAATGCGCTGACAACTTGCGACCGTCCCGACCGATCAATTCGTAACCGATCCGCTGGGTGAACGCAGTGCCCACCTCGAAGCCCGTGGCGTAAATGAGACAATCAACTTCGTACTCGACGCCATCGACCACGACGGCGTTCTCGGTGATACGCTCGCAACCCTTGCCGTCGGTGTCGACCAGCTTCACGGCCGGTTCGTTGAAGGCCTGCAGGAACTCGTCGTGGAAGCACGGCCGCTTACAGAACAGCGCATACCAGGGCTTGAGCGCCGCTGCCGTGGCCGGATCCTGGACGTGTTCGTCGACCCGGGTCCGCAGCTCATTCATCTTGCCCATATTCATGCGCTCCATCAGCGCACCGAACTCTTCCGGTGACATCTCGGCCCCGGCCTTCATGTGCTCGAGGATTCGGGCGATGAGGTCGGTCCAGGCATCGTCCACCAGGTCCTCGGTGACATCACCGCCGTGGGTCATCGCAGTGAAGTTCTCGATCCGCCTGGCCTGCCATCCTGGCTCCAGCGACGCAGCCCACTCGGAATCGGTCGGTCGGTTGTTGCGCACGTCGATCGTCGAAGCAGTGCGCTGGAATACACAGAGTTCCTTGCACGCCTTGGCCAGGTGAGGAACAATCTGCACCGAGGTAGCGCCGGTGCCGATGAGACCCACCCGCTTGTCTCGGAGCTTATCCTGTCCTCCGAGCACGTTGCCGCCGGTGTAGTCGTAATCCCACCGACTGGTGTGGAAAGAGTGACCCTTGAAGTTCTCGATGCCTGGAATCCCCGGTAGCTTCGGCCGGTGTAGCGGACCATTACCGATGACTATGAACTGGGCCCGTATCGCATCGCCCCGGTTAGTGCAGATAATCCATCGCGATGCGTCGGCATCCCAGTCGACGGCGGTGATCTCAGTCGAGAGGCAGGCATTGTCGTAAAGTCCGAAGTGCTTGGCGATTCGCTGACAGTGCGCCTGGATCTCAGGTGCATGGACGTACTTCTCTGTGGGGACGTAGCCGGTCTCTTCGAGCAGCGGCAGGTAGACATATGAATCGATATCACACTGTGCCCCCGGGTAGCGGTTCCAGTACCACGTGCCTCCAACGTCGCCAGC
The DNA here is from genome assembly GCA_028825345.1 of Arenicellales bacterium. Taxonomy (GTDB): domain Bacteria; phylum Pseudomonadota; class Gammaproteobacteria; order Arenicellales; family UBA868; genus UBA868. Next base: position 27,686 of record JAPKAJ010000001.1, read on the forward strand.
TTTGTCGATGAGGCGCACGTCAGTAATCCCCGCCTGGACCAGGCGGGCGCCGACCGTCAGCCCCGAGAGCCCGGCACCGATCAGCGCCACTGTCACGTCGTCCGCCAGCGGCTCCCGCGGCGTCACCTCGCTGTAGGGGTCGTCGAGAAAATGAGCGTATTGCCCCTTGAGCTCAACAAACTGACTGATGCCGTCTGTGCGCATGCGCTTCTCGCGTTCTACGCGGTACTTTGCCCGGATCGATTCGGCGCCGAGGTCGGAATTGTCTGTCTCTGTCATAGGGGGTCCCTTGCTGGGTGGATTATAGAAGATTCGCCGTTCGCTATGCCGCCCGCTTGTGAAGCGCACCAGACCAGGGTCCGCAGGGTTCCGGCGCATGTAGCGTCATTCACCACTGGGGGGTCATGTCTGCTTCCTCTCTTTTTATTCCTTGTATTTACCTGGCCAATCCCAAAAAAAGGTGTGCACTGGATGAACCAGGTATTTGTTCGTTGTATCAAACTGAATTTTGATTCAATATTCAGTTTATATCAACGTAAATCGTGTTGTAAATATGTAAATGGAGGTTGAGTTGGCACGCTACATCCTGAAACGCCTAGCGCTGATTGTGCCAACATTGCTTGGCATCATCACTGTAAATTTCTTCCTCGTGCAACTTGCGCCGGGTGGTCCGGTCGACCAGATGATTGCCAATATCAGTGGCGAGGCTGTTTCGGTCACTTCCCGCATCGCGGGTACGGCCGTTGATCAGAGCATATCGGAACCGACCACACAATACGCCGGTGCAGATGGCATCGACCCTGCCATGATCAAAGCGCTGGAAAAACAGTTCGGCTTTGATCGACCACTGCATGAGCGTTATTTCCAATTGTTGTGGAATTATCTGCGCTTTGACCTAGGGGAAAGTTACTACCAGAATCGACGCGTGGCGGACCTGGTGATAGAACGGTTCCCGGTGTCAATCTCGCTCGGTCTCTGGTCGATGTTACTGACCTATCTCATCTCGATTCCACTAGGCGTTGCCAAGGCGGTACGCGATGGCAGCCACTTCGATGTCTGGACCAGCGCAGCGATTTTCATGGGTTACGCGACGCCCGGTTTCATGTTTGCCATCCTACTGATTGTGGTGTTTGCCGGGGGCAGCTACTACGACCTCTTCCCCTTAAAGGGACTGGTATCGGAAAATTTTTCTGAGATGTCCTGGCCAGGCAAGATTGCTGATTACTTCTGGCACATGACGTTGCCGGTCGCGGCGTTGACGATTGGTAGTTTTGCGACGCTGACTATGCTCACCAAGAACTCTTTTATCGAGGAACTCTCCAAGCAGTTCGTGCTCACGGCGCGTGCCAAGGGTTTGGATGAGCGGCGAGTGCTGTACGGGCATGTGTTCAGGAATGCCATGCTGGTTGTCGTGGCCGGTTTCCCGGCGGCGTTGATTGGCGTGCTGTTTACTGGCGCGATGCTGATCGAGGTGATTTTTTCTTTAAACGGCCTGGGCCTGCTGGGATTTGAGGCGACCCTTACTCGCGATTACCCGATCATATTCGGTACCCTGTACGTCTTTACCCTCGTCGGGCTGCTATTGCACCTGATAGGTGACATTATCTATACACTGGTGGACCCCCGCATTGATTTTGAAACGAGAGGCGCATAGAGGTATGAATCTGACGCCTCTGACACGTCGTCGCCTCGCCAGCTTTCGCGCCAACAAGCGCGGCTTCTGGTCACTGCGAATTTTCTGTGTGCTATTGGTACTCAGCTTGTTGGCCGAGCTCATCGCCAACGACAAACCGCTATTGCTCGGCTACGACAACCAAGTCTTCATGCCGATCTTGTTTCGTTATTCGGAAACCGCCTTCGGCGGCGTCCTGCATTCGGAAGCGGCCTATCGCGACCCGGAGGTCAAGGCCCTGATCGAAGCCAGGCACGGCTGGATGCTGTGGCCGCCGGTTCCGTTCAGCTACGACACGATCGACTGGCAAATTAACGAGCCGGTGCCATCGCCGCCGTCGGCGCGCCATTGGCTGGGTACCGATAATGTGGCGCGAGATGTGATGGCGCGCATTATCTACGGTTTCAGATTGTCAGTCTTGTTCGGGTTGGCGCTGACAATTCTGAGTTCTGTTGTCGGCATCGGTGTCGGCGCCGTACAGGGTTTTTTTGGCGGCTGGGTGGACCTGATCGGCCAGCGCCTGGTAGAAATCTGGGCGGGTATGCCAGTGCTGTTCCTGTTGATCATTCTGGCGAGCCTGGTGCAGACCAGCGTATTCATGCTGCTTGGCCTGCTGCTGCTATTTTCCTGGATGCAGTTGGTGGCGGTGGTCAGGGCTGAGTTCCTGCGCACCCGCAACTTCGATTATGTACAAGCCTCTCGCTCCCTTGGGGTGTCGAACTTCGACATCATGCGCCAGGACGTACTGCCGAATGCGATGGTGGCTGCATTGACCTTCCTGCCCTTTATTTTGACAGGTTCCATTACCACGTTGACGTCCCTCGATTTTCTCGGTTTTGGTTTACCAACGGGCTCGCCGTCACTGGGCGAACTGCTTGCGCAGGGTAAGTCCAACCTGCAGGCTCCCTGGCTCGGATTATCGGGCTTTTTTACCCTGCTGATCATGTTGACCTTGCTGATCTTTATCGGCGAAGCAGTGCGCGATGCGTTTGATCCGCGCCGCTCTGTAGTGAGTGTGGATGCGCCATGAGTGATCGAATTCTAGCGGTGAGTGATCTGTCGGTGGCTTTCCACGGGAAAGCGGTGGTCCATGGTGTGAACCTGCACATCGATCGGGGAGAGACCCTGGCGCTGGTGGGTGAGTCCGGTTCCGGAAAATCCGTGACTGCACTGTCGATTCCCCAGTTGCTGCCCTACCCCCAGGCAGGACATCCAACAGGCTCAATATGCCTCGATGGTATTGAAATGATCAATGCCTCGAAAGCGACCCTGCTCAAGATGCGGGGCAATCGGGTCAGCGTGATCTTCCAGGAACCCATGACGTCGTTAAATCCGCTGCACACCATTGAACGCCAGGTTGGCGAGGTGTTGTTTGTACACCAACGACTTGGCCGGGATGCCGTCCGCAAGCGTACTTTAGAACTACTGGAGTTGGTGGGCTTACAGCGAGCGAACGAGCGGCTCACGGCCTTTCCTCACGAGCTCTCCGGTGGTCAGCGCCAGCGAGTGATGATCGCAATGGCGCTCGCTAACGAGCCGGATCTGCTTATTGCCGATGAGCCGACAACGGCGCTTGATGTCACCGTCCAGGCGCAAATATTGACCCTGCTAAAAGACTTACAAGCCCGGCTCAACATGGCGCTGCTGCTCATTACCCACGATCTGGGTATTGTGCGCAAGATCGCCGATCGGGTGTGCGTGATGCATGACGGACTCATTGTCGAGGAAGCCCCAACGAAAACTCTGTTTACGGCTCCAGCCCATACCTATACCCGGACGCTCCTGACCGCGCAACCGAAAGGCAACCCTATGCCCGCCCCGCCAGATGCGGCGCCGTTGCTGCAAGCTGAGGGCATATCCGTACACTTTCCGATCGGCCAGGGTTTTCTCAAGGCCAAGCGCGTCCTGAAAGCCGTCGATGCGGTTTCCTTCACCGTGCGCAAGGGCCACACCATCGGCGTTGTCGGTGAGTCTGGGTCGGGTAAGACCACCCTCGGGATGGCGCTGCTACGGCTGGTTCGGAGCAAGGGTCGCGTTGTCTTTGACGGCGAAGAGATCCACGGACTTAGCAACAAAGCATTGCGGCCCTATCGGCGCCGGATGCAGGTTGTGTTCCAGGATCCCTATGGCTCCTTGTCACCAAGGCGTTCGGTTCGGCAGATTATCGAACAGGGACTCCACGTACATGAACCGCAGTTCGATGAAGCGGCCCGGACCAGCCTGGTCGACCAGGCACTGGAAGATGTTGGTCTTGACCCGATCGACAAGGATCGCTATCCACACGAATTTTCCGGCGGTCAACGGCAACGCATAGCGATTGCGCGGGCTGTGATCCTGCGACCTGATCTGATCATCCTCGATGAACCCACCTCGGCCCTTGATATGTCGGTGCAGGCCCAGGTGATCGATCTTTTGCGCGACCTGCAGGCACGGTATGGATTGTCATACCTGTTTATCAGCCACGACCTGAGAGTGGTGCGGGCGCTTGCTGATGAACTGATCGTGATGAAAGACGGCGTTATCGTCGAGCAGGGCCCGGCGGCTTTGATTTTCGCGCAACCTAAACAGGACTACACTAAAGCATTACTGGCGGCAGCGTTTGACCAGGTGGTGGTCGAATGAAGCAACGCCCTGGTGTTTGGATCCTGCTATTGGCCTGGTGCACTTTTCTTTTTGCGGATTGTCTTGCCGCCGAATCCGGCGCTAAAGCGGCGGGCCCCCATTGGCAGCACGGCCTGTCAATCTATGGTGAGTTCAAATACCCGCCTGGCTTTAAGCACTTCGACACTGTTAATCCCGGTGCGCCAAGCGGGGGGCGGTTGGTACGCTCGCTAGGCTACAGCTTCAACAACTTTACACCGATTATCGACAAAGGCCTGCTGGCACCCGGTGGCGACACTCTTGTTGAACCGATCCTGTACGATTCTCTGCTCAGGGCTTCTGCGGATGAACTCGGGGTCAGTTATGGGAGTCTCGCTGAATTCATTGCAGTTTCTGACGATATGACCGAGGTGCGAATGAAACTCCGCCAGCAAGCGCGCTGGCACGACGGAGTGCCGGTCACTTCGCTGGACGTCAAATTTACCTTCGAACACATTCGTGACAATGGAATGGCTGGTCTCAAGGTTTTCTTCCTGCCCCTCAAACAAGTGGAGGTGATCAGCGACAGAGAGGTGCACTTCAAGTATCACCATCCCGTAAACCTGAACGACATGGTGACGCTCGGCAAGATGCCTATCTTACCCGAACACTACTGGCGAGAGCGGGACATGACTAAAACCACCACCGAACCGCCTCTTACCAGCGGTCCCTACCGGGTCAGCCGGTTCGAGCTTGGCAAGTTTATCGAATTCGAACGCGTCGCCGACTACTGGGGTAAAGACATCGGTCCGCACCGGGGCAGCTTTAACCTCGATGTGCTTCGGTTTGATGTGTATCGGGACGGTACCGTCGCGCGCGAGGCACTGCATAAGGGATTAATCGACGCCTATCGCGAACGTGATGCTGCTCAGTGGGTGACGGGGTATCAACAGCAAGACCTTCTGGTGAAGGTTCAATATGACATACAGCAATACACGGGTTTGATGTCAGCGCTGGCCTTCAATCTGAACATGGCGCGCTTCCAGGACGTCCGCGTGCGGGAAGCACTTAGCCTCGCTTACAATTTTGACTGGACAAACAGCGTTATCGATTATGGTGTTTATCCAAAACCAATGAGTTTTTTTCACGGTAGCTTTCTGGCAGCCACCGGTCTGCCGTCCTCCAGTGAATTGGCATTGCTCGAACCGTTTCGGGAGCAACTGCCTGCCGAGGTGTTTACCGAACCACCCTGGACCCGCAGTTCAACTTCAAAACTGAGCCACCGCGACGCGCTGATCCGCGCACAGGGATTGCTGACTGAGGCCGGTTGGCGTTACCAGGACGGCAGACTAGTAGACGCGGACGGCAATGGCTTTGAGATCGAATTTCTGATCACCAGCTCTGCAGGTCAACGCAGGCTGCTCCCTTATACTGCTCAGCTAAAGCGCCTCGGCATCGACGCACACATACGTTTAGTTGAAACAGCGCAATACACCAACCTGCGGCGCATGGGTAAAGCCGATGCCGTTATCGGTAGTCTGAACGTCACCATGCCGCCCAGTTTGGAAGTACGTGCCTACTTCAGCTCCAAAAACAAGGGGCCGACAAACATGGCTCATGTCAATTCACCCGCGGTCGATGCCCTGATCGATTCCCTGCTGGGTGTGAGTAATCGCACAGAATTGATGACCGCCGGCCGGGCATTGGACCGGGTGTTGTACTGGCAATTCTACTTTATTCCCCTGCAGCCGCTCGACGGCCCGCGAACGGTGATGTGGGATAAATTCGACAAGCCTGATGTAGAGTCCCAGGACGTGGGAGGCTTTGGAGGCTTTCCTGTCACCTGGTCGTGGAACCCGGAAAAAGCCGGGCATGTCAGCCAGGCCCTGAAGCAGGATTAAATATAACGATGTGCAACAGCCTGGCACATCGTATGAACACTGAAAGAGTCGCAAGTGCGCGAGTTAATAACGATTCCGGCGCTATTCACAACAAGCAATTTGCTAGTCGTGACTAGACAAGTATTTCAATCTCTGTGAGGAAAAGAGCATGGCTATACAAATTATCAAAGATTCCATCGATATCGGCATCATCACAAAAGATGCCAAGCCCATGCTCAAGTTCTACAGGGATACCCTGGGATTGACACCCGACGGGGAAATGGACCTGGGTGATGGCGGCAGGATAACGCGTCTTAAATGCGGGTCGACCGTCGTTAAACTTGTCGTACATGGCCAAGCGCCACCGGCGGAAGCTCCGCCAGGCGGCGTCAGGGGCGCGACCGGCTACCGCTACTGGACCATTACGGTTAGTAACCTTGAAGAGGTAACTAACGAATGTGCAGAGGCGGGTTTTTCGATTCCTGTCCCTGTGACCGAATTCCGACCTGGGGTCCGAATGTCAATAATCGAAGATCCGGATGGCAATTGGGTCGAATTGGTACAGAGAGATGGCTGATGGCATTCAGCTCGGTCTTCAAGGCAGTGTTAGCGAATACGCCCTCGCTGCCGTACCAAAGAAAAGGTCATTTTTCTGAGCGCTTGTCATACTGAGGTCCGTTGCGATTAGCTTGAATGCGTTCCACAGGCTCGTGTAGGAATAAGCAACCTTATCTACCGGGAAGTTTGACTCGAACATGCATCGTTCGGGCCCATAAGCGTCGATCAGGATTTCGACATAGGGTTTCCAGGCCTCCGCCAATCTCTGGGATGACGGTGGACCGGCGGCGTCAACTGTATAGTCGAAGCCATAATTTGGCATACCAAAACCGCCCACCTTCACAACCACGTTTGGGTGAGCGGCTACCAACCTGACGCTGCTTTCCCACGTATCAAACACCTGTGCAGTACGCTGACCTTCATAAGGGCCACAAGCGAGTGGCCCACCGATATGATTCAGTACAATAGTCACGCTAGGGAAGGCAGCCGCAAGATCGGCGACCTCTGCCAACTGGGTATGGTAGCCCCAACAGTCGAAGGTGAGTCCAAGTTTGTCGAGAACTGCAAAACCTTCTCTGAAGTCGTCCCTGCCCAGTAAACCGGAAATATCGCTGGTGGGATGATGAGAGTTGGCGATCGCTGATGATTCGTGCCATGCATGCGCATGGCGGATGCCGCGGAAGTTTTCGCCTGCGGCTTTGAGCGCGCACAATATCGGTTCGACGCCGGCACCAAGAGCCAGATCAGCGAAACCCACAATGCCGCCGCAGCAGCGCACGCCCTCTCCATATAGGCCGGAAGCTGCCATAGCCGCAACGCCCTGGGCAAACTGAACCTCGCCAACGGCCCTCAATGGGTCAGCGCTATCCTCTCTGTACATGGAAAGACACTCCACAAAAACAGTGTCGATCACATTGTGTCCGCCACCTCGGATATCCTCCATCAGGTCATCGCCCAGGTATCGCAGATGAGTTCTCGCCCCATCGGGTAATGTCCGCCGGGGGCGTCGGTCAAACAGATGGAGATGCGGATCAATGATTGGTTGTAACGGGTCTATCGCATCTTCAGGTGATTTTTCGAGCCAGGCGCGCAAATTATCGCCGCCGACGTCGCGCGGTAATTCGGCACTCGTCGTAGCATTTTTGGCCATTGCGGAAGATCCAATCCAATTCTGGACAAACGAGCATAACCCAGTTGTGACCCGGCTACCTCCTTGCTCATTGCAGCCCAGACCCTGCTGTGTAGGTATTAGTGGTTTGGACCAGTGACGTGGGAGGTTTTTGCTTAGGCTCAGGAGATCGAGTCTCTGGCTTTTAAGTGTTCTGTTTAATTGTTCAAGCTGCGGGGTTTTTCAAATTCGCTCACCTGGGTACGACGGCACTAACTACCAATCAATCGTCAAAACGGAAACTACCCCCGCTCCTAATGCTCCGCATGTGTGGTGGCAACCGCCACCTCACCTACACTAGGAGTACAAATATGTTCAAAGCAATTGGTCAGTTCTTTACCGCATTATTCACCATGTTTTCAGCAC
>JAPKAJ010000072.1 GCA_028825345.1 Arenicellales bacterium
GGATACCTTTGATGAGGCGATCATCAACTACGTCCGTCGACGCCATGGTTTGCTTATCGGAGAGGCTACTGCCGAGCGGGTCAAAAAAGCGATTGGCACTGCCTGGGAAGAATCCGATCACCGCGAGATGGAAGTCAAAGGCCGGGACATTGCAGAAGGGATGTCACATAGCCTGACTATTGGCAGCGATGAAGTTTACGATGCGATCAGTGACTCGCTGCGCCAGATCGTGCGCGTGATTCGCGAGACATTGGAAAATACGCCACCGGAACTTGCGGCTGATATTGGTGACAGGGGTATGGTGATTGCTGGCGGCGGCGCATTGATCCGCGATATGGACAGGCGTCTTATGCAGGAGACCGGATTACCGGTAGTGGTTGCCGATGATCCGCTGACCTGTGTTGCCCGAGGTTGCGGCAGGGCGCTGGAGGAGATGAGCGCGCTGGGTGACGTCTTTACCCACGAATAGGCTGTTACAGCGTGTCTGCACCGTCGTGCTGGATACACTGTCCTCGTGGCTCTGAACGTTCAGAGTCTTTTCTGGGCCCTACCCGGTGAATCGAACCAGGAGTAGTGCGATTCGAGGGCTCAGCCTTTATGTATTGCTGTCGGCTGGGCTGATTACTGCCGACCACTATAGTCCGGTGGTTCGCCAGATATTCCAGTTCGCAGCTGTTATTGGGGTGCCAGTGCATTTTCTGGCTTCCTTGCCCAGTACCGTACTCGAGAGGATGCAGGGTAAGTTAGAGCCTACAGATCAGTTGCGCCGCAACTATGCAGCGCTTCGCGAACACAACCTCATTTTACAGGCCCGTCTGCATCGCTTCGAGTTTCTGGAGAGCGAGAACATCCGGTTGCGTCGGCTGCTTTCTGCGGTGCCGGCAGCGGCAGAAAAAGTGACGCTTGCGGCACTGGTTGCAGTCAATCCGGATCCGAGAGGCCAAGCAGTACTAATCAATAAGGGTAGTGCAGATGGCGTTTTTCAGGGCCAGCCCGTCGTTGATGCCGGTGGAATTGTCGGCCAGGTCACACGACCGGGAATGTTTCGAAGCACGGTTAGCCTGGTGACCCGTGAGAATCAGGGAATACCTGTCCAGGCTGCTCGCAGTAGTTTGCGGGCGGTGATTTACGGCGGGGGGCGTAACCGACCTTTGCGCGTACTGTATCTGGATCGTAATTCTGATATTCGCACTGGGGACCTGCTGGTAACCTCTGGACTGGCTGGCCGCTATCCTGCCGGATACCCGGTTGCTCTGGTCACCGCAGTGGAACGGAATCTCAGCGAGTCATTTATGAATGTTGCTGCTGAACCGACCTCGCATCTTGGAAGCGAGCGTGAAGTCTTATTGCTCTGGTTGCCGGTGCTAGATCAGCCGGTGGCGAGTGACTTGCTCGACTCAGAAGGTGAGTTGGTTGATTAGCGTCAATACAATGCAACGCCGTACGTGGGTTCCGATTGCGACGGGGATTGTTGCTCTGGTATTTTTTGCGCTGCCGAGCGAAGAGCCCCTGCGAGGGTTTTTGCCAGACTGGGTATCTCTTGTCCTGATTTACTGGACTTTTGCTTTGCCGGCACGAATGATGGTTGGAATGGCGTGGTCGGCTGGGTTGGTAGTCGACATTGTGAGCTTTGGCTTGCCGGGCGTCTATGCTCTCAGCAAGGCTGTGCTGGTGTATCTGGCCCGCGTTCTGGCGCTCAGGGTACGGACCTATCCTTTGTGGCAGCAGACCATTGTCGTATTGGGATTACTCGGCATTGAGGTGCTGATACTGACACTCATCGATTTTATTGTTAGTGGCGACCTGACCGGGTTGCAACGCTGGACCACCGTGGTGGTAGGCGCTCTGGTATGGCCCGCGGTTTATTGGATCTTGCGTCGCGCCCGTCACCTTGCGCGACTCGGCCACTGAGGGGCTAGGCATGGCGGCGGCGCAATCTTTTAACCGGCAACCCATGGAGGCGAGTGTTGTCAGGAGTCGGCTACGACTGGCCGGGTTGTTGGCGCTGGTGCTTTCTGGATTGCTTTTGTCGCGGCTTTACGTATTACAGGTCGCCGAATACAGTCGTTACCAGACTCTGTCACTGGAAAATCATATCCGCCTGCAGGCTCTACCGCCTGTGCGCGGGCTTATCCTGGATCGTAACGGCGTTGTCTTGGCTCGCAACACCGCAGTCTACACCCTGCAGGTAATACCGGAAAAAGTTGGCGATATGGATTTGGTGTTACACGAGATAGGCAAACTGGTCGATCTTGAAGAGGATGACATTGCAGTATTCAAGAAAAACCTCAGGCGCCGGCCAAGTTTTGAGAAACACCTGCTGAAGTCGAAGTTGGATGACGCTGAAGCTGCACGTTTTGCAGTTAACGAATACCGTTTTTCTGGTGTGACGCTTGAGGCCATGTTGCACCGCGATTATCCGTTGGCTGATCTGACTGGGCATGTGCTTGGTTACGTGGGGCGTATCAGTGAGCAGGACGAGGCGCGCCTGGACTCCGCTGCGTATCAGGGCGTATCTCATACCGGAAAGTTGGGTATCGAGAGTTATTACGAGAGCTTGCTCCTCGGGCGTTCTGGGTTCGAGCAGGTCGAGATTGACGCCCATGGCCGCACGTTACGAACCATCAACCGGGAGAGTGCGATACCAGGCCAGAATCTATACCTCAGCCTCGATGTTGGCCTGCAACGAATTGCTCGGGAGGCGCTGGGCAATCGCCGTGGCGCCGTTGTCGCGATGGATCCGGGCTCGGGCGAGATATTGGCGATGGTCAGTGCCCCGGCTTATGACCCCAACCTTTTCGTTGATGGCATCAGTCGGGAGGCCTACCAGGCCTTAATCCAGTTGGCCGACAAGCCACTACTGAACCGCGCCCTGTATGGACGCTATTCTCCCGGATCGACGATCAAACCTATTATGGCTTTGGCCACTATGGACGCCGGGGTGAGCCCGCAGGAAAGGGTGTTTTGCCCAGGCTGGTTCATGCTGCCGGATAGTACTCGTAGGTACCGTTGCTGGAAACGTACTGGGCACGGCAGCGTCAATCTGCACGATGCTATCGAGCAATCCTGTGATACCTACTTCTACCAGGCGGGAGTCCGTCTTGGCATAGATAAGATGGCTTCGTTTCTCTTCAGTTTTGGATTTGGCAAGCAAAGCGGGGTGGATTTACCGAGTGAACCTTCCGGTCTTGTTCCCACCGCCGAATGGAAGCGGGCCACGCGCCAGGAACCTTGGTATCCTGGTGAGGATGTTATCACCGCGATCGGCCAGGGATTCCTGCTGACGACCCCCTTACAGCTGGCCCGCGCTAGCGCGATGCTGGCTAGTCGCGGTCGACTCGTCAAGCCAACCCTGTTGCGTCGTCAGGAGAACCCGCTCACGGGCCAAGTGCAAGAGGCCCAGGTCGATACTTTATCAGAGGCGCCGGCACTGGCCATAGACGAGAAGGATGTCGAGTGGGTTATCCGGTCAATGACAGCGGTTATGCACGGGCGGCGCGGTACGGCACGGGCCAGTGGGCGGCGCAGTGCTTACCGCATGGCCGGAAAGACCGGCACTGCACAGGTAGTCAGCATTGCTCAGGATGGCGAATACGATGCAAAATCTTTGCGTGAAACACTGCGTGATCATGCGCTGTTCATCGCTTTTGCGCCTGTCGATCATCCGAAGATCGCCATCGCCGTCGTGGTAGAAAATGGAGGTAGCGGTGCAGCGGTGGCCGCTCCGATCGCGCGCAAGGTGATGGATTACTTTTTTCTCAAACGCTTGCGGCGGGCAGCTTTGACTGGGGCATCCGGTGTTTTCGGGTAGGCAATTACATCTGGATGGCCCACTGCTGATTGGCCTGCTGGTCTTGAGCGCTTTGGGATTGGTTGTGATTTTCAGTGCTTCGGGTGAGGACTGGAGTGTTATGGCCCGCCAGGGGCTTCGGCTTGGTATCTCGTTGGTAGTCATGGTGGCGGTGGCCCAGGTATCTCCTGAGAATCTGCGCCGTTTTTCCCCTCACCTTTTTGTCGTGGGTGTAATCCTGCTGGTGGCCGTGCTGGTTATGGGCGCTGCAGGTAAGGGCGCCCAACGCTGGCTCGACCTCGGTTTGGTTCGATTTCAACCCTCGGAACTGATGAAGTTGGGAGTGCCGATGGTCGTGGCCTGGTTGCTAACCCGCAGCCAAGTGCCGCCCAGGTTTGCTATCGTGCTGCTTGCGTTGGCGCTGACCCTGATTCCGGCGAGTCTTGTCGTGGTACAGCCTGATCTGGGCACGGCTATCATGCTTGTGGTGTCCGGGCTTTTTGTGCTTTTCTTGGCCGGTATCCGTTGGCAGCATGTACTCATGATGTTGGCCGCAGTGACTGCAGTGGCCCCCTACCTATGGTTTCGCTTGCAGGAGTACCAGCGCCAGCGGATTCTGACGCTGTTTGATCCTTGGGCTGATCCCATGGGTAGTGGTTACCAGGCTATCCAGGCGCAGATTGCCATTGGCTCGGCGGGTATATCCGGCAAAGGTTGGTTAGCGGGCAGCCAGTCGCACCTCGAATTTATTCCCGAGCGTAGCACCGATTTCATCTTCGCTGTTTTCGCGGAGGAGTTTGGTTTAATCGGAGTGCTTATGCTGTTGTTGCTTTATCTTTTTGTAGTGGGTCGTTGTTTGGTGATGGCGTACCATACGCGGGGAACTTTCTCACGATTATTGATTGGCAGTCTGGCACTGACTTTCTTTTTTTATGTTTTTGTCAATCTCGGTATGGTCTCAGGTATCCTTCCTATCGTGGGGGTGCCACTTCCACTAATCAGCTACGGAGGTACATCGATGCTTACACTGATGGCAGCATTTGGAATTATCATGGGCCTTCACGCCAGGCGTCGGTTGATGACATGAAGATAATTTTGGGCTATGCGAATATAGAACGACTAGCGCAGGTTTGTGTGCTAGTCGTATTAGCAGCAGTTGTGGCACCGGCGATGGCTGTGTCCCTTGATCAGTATCCGCGCCTCGTGGAATTAGCCAATCGCATGGCCGGGACACCCGGACTCAATGGCGAGCAGATCAAAGACTGGTTTCGGGATGCTGTGATCAAGTCGAAAATCATCAGTGCGATGAATCGGCCAGCTGAGCGACTACCTTGGCATCGGTACCAGTCGCTGTTTGTTAACTCTGCCTCCATCAATGGTGGAGTTCAATTTATGAAGCGCAATGCGGCGACCCTCGCCCGTGCGCAACAGCAATACGGAGTACCAGCTGAAATTATCGTAGCAATCATTGGGATAGAAACCCGCTACGGCAAGGTGCTCGGTAATTTGCGTGTACTGGACAGTCTGGTGACGCTCTCTATGGAATACCCACGGCGCAGTAAGTTCTTTTCCTCTGAGCTGGAACATTTCCTGCACCTGGTTTCGGAGCAGGGCCTGGACCCGTTATCGGTTAAGGGCTCCTACGCGGGCGCTATGGGGGTGCCTCAGTTTATGCCTAGTAGTTATCGCGAGTATGCCGTTGATTTTGATGATGATGGACGAGCCGATCTGATCCATAGTATTGCTGATGCAATAGGCAGTGCGGCGAATTATCTGGCACGGCATCACTGGCGCTCTGGTGAGGCTATTGTTACCCGGGTTATTGATCCCCCTGATGAACTTCAGGCAATGGCCACTCGTGGCCTGAAGGCGCTAACACCGGCAGCCAAGGTCCGCTCACTGGGCGTACCGGTATCGGCAGGCAGTGGCGACAAACTCGGTGTCATGCAGTTTGAGGGCAAGATAGGCACCGCTTATCGCCTCGGGCACCACAACTTCTTCGTGATCACCCGCTATAACCATAGTCAGAATTATGCGATGTCGGTTTTTGAACTGGCAGAGCAGATCGCGGTGGCGACCGAGAATTGAATGAAATCGCCGGGGCGCTCGATCGCGCTGTACCTTTTGTTGGTGAGTCTGTTGCCCGGTTGCAGCTTCTTTCGAGATAAACCGTCCGGCGCCTACTTTGAAGATGATGGGCCGCCTGTTGGCGGCCCGAATCCCGCCAGTGTCGCCAATGCTGTGCCTAGGCCCGAACCGCTCAGTAGGATCGGTAATAAACCTTACGAGGTATATGGTGTGACCTATGTGCCGATACGAAAGGTATCGGTGGGCCATGTAGAGACCGGGGAAGCGTCCTGGTACGGTCGAAAATTTCATGGCCGTAACACTTCCAATGGAGATGTCTATGATATGTATGGCATGACAGCGGCACATAAGACTCTGCCACTCCCCACTTACTTACAAGTGCGTAATCTCGCTAATGGCCGTGAGGTCGTAGTCCGGGTGAACGACCGCGGACCCTTCCTGGGTGGGCGCATTCTGGACTTGTCATACATGGCAGCACAAAAACTTGGTGTTGTAGCGACCGGAACTGCCAAAGTCAGGATTGAAGTTATCGATGGCGTGGTGCCAGCTAAGGCGCCAGTCCAGTCCATAGCTCTTGACCGCCCTGAAGCTGTATTTTTCCTTCAGGCCGGAAGTTTTCGATTAGCCACTAACGCGCATCGGCTCAAGGCTGATTTGGCTGGGGCCGGGGTAACCGACATCCGAGTTGTCACCGTCCAGATTGCACAGAACCTGTATTATCGAGTCCAGGTAGGCCCAATACACGGCTCAGCGGCGGTGAGTACGCAGCGCGGTATTGTCATAAACGTAACAGGTATCGAGCCTAAAGTGGTAAAGGAGTGCTGTTGAATATGGTTCAAAGATGGACGAGGGGTATTGGGTGGGGCGCACTGTGTCTGGCCCTGGTAGCAGTGTCACCGATGGTTCACAGCGAGATCGAATCGGATCTGGCAGGCAAGATGCGATCAACCATTTTGCCACCCAAACTTCAGGCTTCCTCCTGGGTGCTGATGGATGCTGCAACTGGTGTGATGCTTGCAGGCAAAAATCCGAACAAGCCGGTTGAGCCAGCTAGTCTGACCAAGTTGTTGACTGCGTTTATCGTTTTTCGCCAAATCCAACGTGGTAGCGTCAGTCCAGACGACGAAGTGGTGGTGAGTGAGAAAGCCTGGCGATCGAAAGGCTCACGCATGTTTATCGAGGCAGGAGACAAGGTCCGGATTGATGATCTGTTAATGGGGCTTATTGTTCAGTCAGGCAACGATGCCGCAGTGGCGTTGGCTGAGTACGTCGCTGGTAGTGAGGTCGGGTTTGCCGATCTTATGAATCAGGTCGCCGCCGAACTGGGTATGACTAACAGTCATTTTACAAACAGTTCCGGCATGCCACACCCAGATCATTTCAGTACGGCCTATGACATCACTCTCCTGGCTCAGGTGATTATCCGCGATCAGCCGAAGCATTATGCACGGTACGCCATCAGAGACTTTACCTGGAACGATATTACCCAAAAGAACCGCAATCCCCTGTTGGACAGGGATGACTCGATCGACGGCATCAAGACCGGGTATACCCGGTCGGCTGGCTATTGCCTGGTTGGCTCAGCACATCGTGACGGGATGCGCCTGATTGGTTCAGTAATGGGTGCCGAGGGCAACAGAGAACGTGCCGATGCTGTTTATTCGCTGTTGCGCTTTGGTTTTGCCGCCTACGAGCGCCATGACCTTTACCTGGCAAAGCACAAGATTGTGGATGCAAAAGTATTCAAGGGTGCAGTAACCTCAGTTGAGGTGGGGCTAGCTGATCCAATCGATCTGGTGCTGCCCAAGGGAGCTGGCAAGAGTTTGCAGGCAACTGTCCAATTGATAGACCCTGTGGTGGCACCGCTGGAAGCGGGTCAGTTACTGGGAACACTCACAGTCCAAATGGACGGGGCTGACTTGTTGTCGCGCCCGCTGGTGACCTTGCACGCTGTCGCCGAGGGGACATGGTTCAACCGCATGGCTGATGTGGTTCGCTTATGGTTTCACTGATGTCGGGTCGTTCAGATCAAAACCCCGCAGAAGAGGTGGAACTGTTCAACTTCCCCTGTCGCTTCCAGATCAAGGTGATGGGACGGAAGAGCGAAGGATTTAACACGCTGGTCTCTAAGGTGGTGAGCCGTCACCTCGATGGCGCGGCTATACTGGATGTCAGTACACGCGAAAGTAGCGGCGCAAGTTATGTATCGGTCAATTGCACTATCGAGGCGACAAGCCGCCAGCAATTGGACGCGATTTACCTTGACCTCAACAGCGAGAGCGACGTACTGGTCACGCTGTGACATTCCAAGATTGATGGACGTGGTCCTTGGAATGTGAATTGCCTGGAATTTCATCGCCTGGGAGTGCGCGACTACAGCGACACGCTGCGGGCGATGCGTTTACTAACCGATTCCCGTACTGAAAGTTCATCGGATCAGATCTGGCTGCTGGAACATTATTCGATCTATACCCAAGGGGTAAGCTGCAAGGATCGACCGACTGGTGATTCCGGCGATATCCCCCTGGTTCATTCGGACCGTGGCGGCCAGATCACCTATCATGGTCCAGGGCAGTTGGTTGCCTATCTGTTGCTCGATATTCGCCGCCGAGGGATCGGGGTGCGCCAACTGATCAATATCATCGAGCAGTCGCTGGTTACGTTACTGGCGGATCTGGGGCTCAATGCGGCAACACAACCTGGTGCTCCCGGGGTCTACATCGCCGGGGAGAAAATCGCGGCGCTCGGACTTCGAGTACGTTCAGGATGTTGCTATCATGGATTCAGCCTTAACGTCGATCTGGATCTTAAGCCCTTCAGTCGAATCAATCCGTGCGGTTTCGTCGATCTTGCAGTAACGAGCCTGGAAAAGCAGGGAGTTTCGCTCACAGTAGCCCAAGCCGCTGACCGGGTGCAGGCGATTCTGTCACAGGCTCTCCCGCGAGCGCCGGGGTCGTGATCAGCGCAATGCATTCATTTTTTGATGACAGCCTTGACCAATCCCTGACGCCTGAAGCGGCGCAGGTGGCTCTCGAGCAGATCATGCTCACCGAGGCGTGCACCACTCCCCAGGCTCGAGCCTCAGACAGACAGCACAGGTGCTGCAAGGCCATTAGCAGGGTTGTCTGCCGGTGATCGATGAGGGGCAACTGGTTGGAATCATTAGTGACAGTGATTTCGTCGGGGCAGCAATCAATCTTTTGCAACAGCACGAAAAAATCAGCGATGAAGTAGAAGCTGACGAAGGCCTTGAGGTAGATCAGCTCGATGACCTGGGTGATCTGTATATCGAAACCGAAGAGATCAATGGCTGGGAGCGGGCGGACCTTTAAACGGAGATCGGCAGTCGTTACAGATCAGGAGCCTGACTTGAACAGCTCCTCTGCCTTGGTTTGTGCTGTGCGAAGATTTACCGGACTGCCGACGTCCATCCAGCGCCCGCTATACATTTCGCCACTGACGGTGCCGGCAGCGATGGCTTGATGCAGTAGCGGCGCAAGCGCAAAGCGCCCTGGAATGCACTTTTCAAACAACTCGGCACGATAAACCCCGATACCTGAAAAGGTTAGGGATGACGGGTGATCTGTATCGTTAGCTATGACATCGCTACCACGAAGGGAAAAATCTCCTTTGGGGTTGTGGTCCGGATTCTGCACCAACACCAGGTGAGCCAGTTTTGTCAAAGGCTTGTGCAAGTCGGCAAACTTGTAGTCCGTCCAGATGTCACCATTCACGACAATGAATGGATCTGACTTGATAAGAGGTAGGGCGTTATGAATACCGCCACCGGTTTCGAGCGCTTCAGAAGGCTCGCGGGAGTAGCAGATCTGGGTATCATTTCGGGCTGAATGGCCGAGTCGTTCAATAATCATATCAGCCAAGTGCGCTACGTTGATTACAATCTGGTCGACACCTGCCTCGATCAGGGCATCCCGATGGTATTCGATCAGACACCGCGGCCCGACTTTGAGCAAAGGCTTGGGAATGGCATCGGTCAGCGGCGCGAGGCGCTCGCCTCTTCCGGCTGCGAGTATCATTGCCGATCTGATTGTCATAGAGCTTCCCTGGGAGTGAGGTAGTATAAATCCTTGTAAATTCCCGGCAGCCGGCTGGGTTGCCTATAATATTGACTCTTATATACGTTGGACTATGTGCAGCCGTGTCTGTCGACCTGCCGTGCTGCGTTGGCCAGTGTGAGATTTATGACGTAACGGTCTTGTCCGCTACGACCGATCCACGGAGCAGCTTGTAAAAAATGATTGATCCCCCTGTTGTGGCTAGGCTAACTGCCGGGTTCATTATCGCCTTTGCA
>JAPKAJ010000373.1 GCA_028825345.1 Arenicellales bacterium
ACCACGACATGGTCCGCTAGTACAAGCCCCATCTGAGGGGTCGTAGAGGGCGCCGTGGGTAGCGCAAACGATCTGCCTTCCATCGGCATCGAAAAAATGTCCCGCCGACCAATCAAGCTCTAACTCACGGTGAGCGCAACGGTTAATAAATCCCGACACACCTTGGCTATGTCTAATGATGAAGGCCGGCAAGGTCTGATCCTTGCCTTGGACTTCGAACCGAAGCCCAAGACCTCCTATAGAGATCTCTGTCGACTCGCATAAATATGTCCGCACAGGCTAACTCGAGCGGCTGTCCGTGAGTTGTGTTTGCAACTGCCCGAGCACGCTATCTAGCTCGTTGGGTAGCGGCGCATGAATATCCAGCTGGCGTTTTTCGATTGGATGTTGAAAAACCAGCCGATCAGCATGCAAAAACTGCCGGGTTAGACCGAATTTACGAATATGCCGGTTCGCATCCGCGGTACCGTAGATACGGTCTCCAGCGACCGGAAGGCCAATGGCTTGAGCATGCACCCGAACCTGGTGCAGTCGCCCCGTCTTGATCTCGACATCCATCAGTGTGTGCTCAAAAAACCGGGTAACCGGGTTGAAAATACTATGAGCCTCCCGGCCCTCGGAACTTACTTCGGACCGCTTAATCTGGCCGGGACCTCGGAATGTTTGCAGGCGGTGTTTCAATTCGCGTTTTCCTCCGTGCCAGCGTCCAACGAGTAACGTCCGGTAGGTTTTCTTTATCCCAGGGTCACGTTCTGGTTGACGCAAAACGGCGTGCATGGCTCGAAGCGTTTGGGAATCTTTAGCCAACATCAGTGCGCCTGACGTATCCTTATCCAGTCGATGGATCAACTCTAGATGATCCTTAGACTGGGCGCGCATGAACTCGATCAGTCCGCCTCGAAGGCCGGTACCGCCATGGACGGCGACTCCAGCAGGCTTATTAAGGACTAGAAGATATTCATCTTCGTAAAGGATGGCCTCTGTTAGATCGAGCAGATTTTGATCACTAGCGTCGACCCCGGGCTCCGGCCGTCGAAGCGGGGGTATACGAACCCGATCATCCAAGACGAGTCGGACGAATGGCCGCACTCGACCACCATTAACCCGAACCTGCCCATCTCGCACGATCCGATAGATATGAGTTCGAGGAACACCCTTGAGGTGCTTGAGCAAGTAATTATCGAGGCGCTGCCCTGACTCCATTTTTGTCACTTTAAGGGTTTGCGCGGGCATTTTCGGCCGCTGCGGTTGCGTCGGATGTGGTTCGCTCATTATCTAATTGAAAAAACGACAGGTTTTAACTAGAATACCACCCTCTTCTGTAGAGCAGAAGTACGCCAGTGTGGCAAAGGCGCAGTGCAAATGCACTCGCGGGGCCGGGGAGTCGGACAAGGGCTACCCACAATCAGCCTGGGTGTGATCTGATTTTAGGGCACACCCGCATGGCGCAACAGCCCCCAGATGCTGCGGTGAGGAAGGCGGCCCAAAGATAGATTTGGGCGCTGATGTAACGAACAGGATATCGTCCGCGTGACAACACGCGGGCCAAGTAAAGTGGGTTAAAGGCCCCGTCGTCGACGGTGCTAACACGAGCGACCGGCCTCAGGAGTGAAAGAGGCCTAGACGGAACTAATCCCGGCGATGATTTAAACCGCCCGACAGGAAATCGGTGTTGCTATGACGATTCTTCTGTCGATTCAGGGTCGATTCCGTCGTCGAATGCCCACCACCTGCCTGTCGTTTCCTCCTTATTCGTTCGCCCGCCTTGTGTTTCGCCCGTACTTCCCTGCTCCAGAGGGAAAAATAAACAACGTCTCCAAGTCAACCTGGCCACGAGTCAGTAGCCACAACGGGTGCCTTTGGGGCAAAACGGAACACGAAAATGAAACGAATGCTATTTAATGCCACCCATGCTGAAGAACTGCGTGTGGCCATTGTCGATGGACAGAAACTTGTAGATTTAGATATCGAATCCGCGTTGCACTCACAACGCAAAGGAAATATTTACCAAGGCCGGGTAACCCGCGTCGAACCTAGCCTTGAGGCCGCCTTTGTTGACTATGGAACCGAGCGCCAGGGGTTTTTGCCTTTGAAGGAAATCTCTCGGTCGGACTTTCGCAATTTCTCCCCCGCGACTCCAATGGCGCAAGTTCGTATCAAGGATGTCATTGAGGAGGGGCAAGAGTTGCTGGTTCAGGTCGAAAAAGATGAGCGTGGAACCAAAGGTGCAGCACTGACGACCTTTATCAGCCTCGCCGGCCGCTACCTGGTCTTGATGCCGAACAACCCAAAAGGCGGTGGGATCTCTCGACGAATCGATGGTCCCGAGCGTGCCGACTTGCGGGATGCCATGATGGGGCTTGAAGTGCCCACTGAGCACTCACTCATCGCCAGGACGGCTGGCATCGGCAAGAATCCCGAAGAGCTCCAATGGGATCTTAACTTCCTGATGCAG
>JAPKAJ010000374.1 GCA_028825345.1 Arenicellales bacterium
ACTCCCGACCACCTGGTTCGAAGCCAGGTACTCTATCCAGCTGAGCTACGGGCGCGTATGATTCCGGGTGCAATCTATAACAATGTTCCGCTTTCTCCAAGCAGTTTCGAACTACTATTGATCCTTTCCCGGCTGCATCCAGTATTTAATTAGGTCAGGGCGGGCAGCCAAAGAAGAAGAAACCCGCCTAATTGATATTGAATAGGACAGAAAATGACCGAGTCGAATCTAATTGCGCCTGGCGGATACTGGTCGGGGGTTATCCCACAGGGCCACTACCTCAGGATTACCGATCTGGAAGGAGGGCAAGGGGTTGATTTTTTATGCTACAACGCCGACAGGCCCGATGAACGATATCATGCGCCTAATACTCTGAAAGCGGCATTGACACTTAAATTGACGCAGGGGCACGTCCTTTATTCGGACGAAGCACGCCCGATCTTTTCGATAGTTGAAGATACCTTTGGTGGTCATGACACGATTGGGGGTTGCTGTAGCGAAGCCAGCAACCGGATGCTTTACGCAGTTGAGGGTATTCCCGGGTGCCGGGAAAACTTCTTAAAAGGGCTTAAGGCATTCCAGTTGGGCCGCAAAGATATCGTCCCCAATATCAATTTTTTCTGTGATGTGCCGATAACGCCCGAACGAAAACTGGCAGATACAGTTTTTGTTCCGAGTAAGGCGCAGCCAGGCGCTATCGTCACCTTACAGGCGAACATGAATGCCCTGGCTGTTATCTCCAATTGTCCCCAGGTCAATAACCCCTGTAATCATGGTATCCCGACAGCAATAGAAATCAGGGTGTCGGAATCGGCATAACAAGGCTTATGTAATGAAGGCGTCCAAGTAGCAGTCGGGTGCGAAACCAATACCAAGAGTAGAACAATATGCCAAAGAAAATACTTTGCCCAAAAAATCTGGATTTTCAGCCACGTCCAACTTATCCATACTCTCCCGGCGCGAAGGGTGGCGGTCTGGTGTTTACTTCAGGTCAAGTCGCCTGGGATAAGACAGGCGAAGTGATTGGTATTGGCGATGTTGCAGCTCAGACCCGGCAAACCCTGAAAAATGTTGTCTCGGTACTGGCTGAAGGCGGAGCTACCGTGAATGATGTGCTCAAGTGCACTGTGTATCTTGCGGATATACGTGATTTCCAAAAAATGAACGAGGAGTTCGCCAAGGTATTTCCGACCGATCCACCGGCCAGGACAACCGTCGAAGCCCATTTGGCAGAGCCGACTATGCTGGTAGAAGTAGAGGCAATTGCCTATGTCGGATCGTGACTAACAGCGAGCCAGGACGAGTCCTAGCGGGAGTGGTCAGTCACACCATTACGAACCTTTTTTGAGTAGATCGGCAAGGCCCGCCAGCCCTTTGTGAGTAACGGCGGTTGATTTGGCCGGTTCGGCACCGGGGACTGCGTCAACATAACGGGCGTGCTCGTTGTCATGGCAGTACAAACACAGGTTTTCCCAGTTGCTGCCATCTGGAGGGTTGTTGTCGTGGTTGTGGTCCCTGTGATGAACGGTCAATTCATGCAGGTTTTTGCGGTTAAAGTCACGCCCACAGCGCCCGCAGACCCAAGGGTGGAGTTTTAGCGATTGCGCACGGTAGTCACGCTCGCGCGCATCGCGGCTTTTTACTGCCTGGGCGACGATCGCATCAAGTTTGCCGGGGTCTGTCATGTGCGTTGAATAATACCGTGAGAGTGAATCTGGTGATACTTTTCAGCCATGCAGGGTTGCAACTGGCTCTTGGTTTGTATGGGGTTGGTTCTTTTCAAATCGCTCAAGTGCAAAACTTTGAAACGCAAGCTCGGAAGCTGTCCCCAGAATAAGATGATAGAGGATATGGCCTACAGCCGGTGCAATGCCAAACCCATGACCTGAAAAACCGCTGGCCACATAAACGCCCTCTACTTCGGGCAGTCTATCAAGAACGGGCAGCGCATCGGGGGTCAGGTCGATGGAGCCACCCCAGAACCGTCGCATCTGCAAGCCTTTGAGACTGGGGCAGATCTCAAACCCTGCTTTCAAGGTTGAATAGACTTTTTCACTGGACGGAAATACATACGGCTGTCCATCCTTCTCAATTACGGCCCCGTTCCATTTCTGTACGCCACTCGACAATCGGAATTTTCCATCTCTTTCCTGGCGCAGCGTGACCGCGCCATCGGCAACGCCAAGAACTGGCTTCAAAAGCGTGGCTGTCGGTGCTGTTTGGATAACCGTCGCTATCGCAAAAGAAAGGGGTACTTGTATTCCAAATCGATGGATCAACTGATTGACCCCAATGCCGCACGCCAGGAGACACCGATTTGTGCTTATTGTCCTCTTGTTGGTGATCACGGTGCTCAATTTATTACCTTCAGCCAATAATGCTTCTACCGACTCACCGATCTGAAACACAGTTCCATTTCTTTGCGCAGCCTGTTTATAGGCATTTACCGTGG
>JAPKAJ010000375.1 GCA_028825345.1 Arenicellales bacterium
ACTTTGTACGCGGGCCCCTCGGATTCCCACACACGCACCTACCGGGTCAATCCGCTTATCTTGAGAGCGAACAGCAATTTTCGCCCGCGATCCTGGGTCTCGTGCCGCACCAAGGATCTCTATTACCCCCTGGCCTACCTCAGGCACCTCTAACTGGAAAAGTTTGATTACGAGTTCCGGACTGCGTCGGTCGACAATGAGTTGCGGGCCGCGAGGCTCCGAGCGAACTTCTGAGAGAATCGACTTGATCCGGTCACCGCTACGCAGGATCTCCCGGTCTATCCAGTTCGACCGTGGTAAGGACGCTTCAACTCCCTCAAGATCGACGATCGCCTCACGATTGCCTACCCGTTTGACCACGCCCTGAACCATCTCCCCTACGCGATCTTTGAATTCCTCATAGACCCGCGCTCTTTCTGCTTCCCGGACTTTTTGGCTTATGACCTGTTTCGCCGCTTGGGCTTCGATCCGGCCAAAGCTCGCAACCACCTCGAGTGGTTCCTCAACAACCCCGCCAACCTCGTGAGACTCATCGGGATAACTGATCTCGGCTGCGGGCAAAGTCATCTGCCGCGCGGGGCTTTCAACGGCTGCATCATCTTCCATGATTTCCCATTGGCGAAAGGCTTCGTAGTCTCCCGTTTCTCGATCAATCTTGACGCGCACCTCGATATCTTCACGATTGCGCTTTCGAGTTGCCGTGGCAAGCGCCGCTTCAATTGCCTCAAATACAATGTCGTGGCCAATGTCCTTCTCTTTGGACAACACATCGGCCATCATTAAAACGTCATCTTTGGTCATTTTTCGCTCTCCATAGCGAATCGCTGGCGAAGATCAATGGCTTGTCCGCTGGGGGCCCGGAGCCACCAGGTTAGCCTTTTCCATATCGTTAAACGGCAATTCATAGGGCTCTCGATCCACCTCGACCACAATCGAGTCAGCTCCAACCTCCGAAAGGGTCCCGGTGAATCTGCGCCGGCCCAGATGCAGACTGCGCATAGTGACTTTGATCTGATCGCCCTGGAACCGACTGAAATGCTCAGGGGTTACCAGCGGTCGATCGAGGCCCGGTGAAGACACCTCAAGTGTGTACTCGCCTTTAATGGGGTCCTCAACATCAAGAATGGCGCTCACCTGCCGGCTGACTTGTGCGCAGTCATCCAACAGGATGCCCCCGGGCGCATCGATATAGACGCGCATCACCTGACCCGCCGTGCTTGATCCTGTCAGTTCAATCATGATGACTTCATACCCCATTCCCTCAAGAGCGGGTTCAAGTAAAGTCCTGATCCTGAGTGTATCCGCCGCAAAGACCATGCCTCTTTGTTCCCCAACTCCGCTTACCTTTGGTCAAAAATTCCAAAAACAAACCCCGCTGTTGCGGGGCCATCGATCAATCTCCACATTTGGTAGCGGGGGTAGGATTCGAACCTACGACCTTCGGGTTATGAGCCCGACGAGCTGCCAGACTGCTCCACCCCGCAACAGCAACCGGTTATTATATTCGTATCGGTTAACACATTCAAGAAATCATAGCTTTCGTCGAATCACCTAAGCCAAGCCGTAATCCGCTAAGGACTATCACTGGCATTCGTTTTGGCTCGACCCCGATCTCACTAGAATACGCACTCGGTGCTTTTTTTTAAAGATATGAAAAACATAGACCCAAACGAGATTGCCAAGTTTGAAGCCCTGGCCTCGCGCTGGTGGGACCCTGCCAGCGAGTTCGCGCCGCTACATCAAATCAATCCTTTACGTCTTGACTATATCGCCGGGCGTGCTGCTCTTGATGGGTGCCGGGCACTAGACGTGGGGTGCGGTGGAGGACTCCTTACCGAGGGGCTGTGGTCTCGTGGCGCGCGCGTCATCGGCATTGATGCCGGTGCTGCACCCATTGGCGTTGCCCGCCTTCATGCCCGCCAATCCAAGGCTGAGATTGACTATCGAATTACCACGGCAGAAGATCTCGCACAACAAAAAGAAGCGCCCTTTGATCTGATCTGTTGTCTTGAGTTGCTGGAGCATGTCCCGGATCCTGCACAAACGGTTAACGCCTGCGCCCAATTGCTCGCCCCAGGGGGAGATATCTTTTTCTCCACTATCAATCGCAATGCCAAAGCTTTTCTTTTGGCTATTGTTGGCGCCGAATATCTGCTCTCTCTTTTGCCCCGGGGAACTCACCATTATGAAAAGTTGATTCGCCCTTCTGAACTGGACCAGTGGGCTCGTGAGGCCTCATTACATTTTGAAGCAATCATCGGAATGCACTACAACCCGGTGTCGCGAAAATACCGACTTGGCCCCGGAGTGGATGTCAACTACATGGTTCACTATTCAAAACCGTTTGCTTCGTGACCGAAGATCCCGCGCCTTCTGCTGATCTTTCTGGTGGCGCGGACTGCGTGCTTTTCGACCTCGATGGTACCCTTGCCGATACCGCACCGGACC
>JAPKAJ010000376.1 GCA_028825345.1 Arenicellales bacterium
AAGTATCCCGGCGTTGGCCTAAAATACATCCTGGTTTTAGCGTGCACTTCGGTCTAGGATCAGTCCTCAGCAAGTAGTGGACTGTAAATTAACGGTTTTTTAGGTCTGGCACTTGTAGCCGGAGAGTTCACCCGCAAAAATGCGGCACAACTTCGGATCATTCTTTCGTACGGCGTGGCAGAGCAGATAGCGCTCAAAGCAGGTCATACTCGACCATTCACTGTGTACGTCTGCCCGTTCTCGAAATACTGCTACGGCAACGGGCTCTACCTTCGCTAACCAGCAGGTACTATCCACTTTGGCCGGCGGGATCCGCTCGGCTTGCCCTCGCCCCTCTTTCGCCAATATACCGAACAGAGCGTCTCGATATTCAGCTATTGCTCCCCGCGAATTTACGGGCGCTGCTATTAGAAACCCGCGATAGGATTTGTCTAAAGCGCGCCAATCGGCCAGATGAATTCGCACCCCAACCAGATCCAACTTCATCCGAACGATCAAGGGAATAGTGCGGCCATTGGTATCGGCCAGTTTTTCGTGCAAAAGCACTCGATCCTTCACTTCGCTAAAATTGCGACGCACGATTAGTGGTCGAGCCCAGACCAGAACAAACCAAGGTGTTGTCTAATGCTGGTCTCTGATCTGGCTGGCTCACAGATCCCGCCGGCAGCTACGTTAATCAAGCGCTCTCGCCAGATCCCGACACAGGTCCTCGGGATCTTCCAGACCCACCGACAACCGAAAGACTCCATCTCCCGCGAATTCACGGTAAGCCCTCAGCGCATCGCCCGTAAGGTGGTAACTGGACGCCATAAGATCATCGGTTCCCAGCCAACAGATCAGACTGCGGTGATGGCCTAGCGAAACGGCGTAATGAATTATCTGTAGTTCGGAGATCATCCGCGAAACCCTGTCCGCCCCGCCAGCCACCTGAAAAGAAAGCATTCCGGAAAAATTCTTCATCTGTCGCTTGGCCAGTTCATGATGCGGGTGACTGGCAAGCCCCGGATAGAGCACTTTGGTAACTTGTGGATGCGACTCTAGAAACTGTGCGACTGCCAGCGCGTTCGCCTCATGTGCCTGCATTCTCAACGGCAGAGTCCCCAGGCCTCGGTTAATGAGCCAGGCGTTAAACGGGCTGATCACACCACCCATATGTATCTGGGCATCAGTCTCAATCGAACGCATATCCTCCTTAGAGGCAAGTACTGCGCCGCCCATAGCGTCGCCGTGCCCGCAGCAATACTTGGTTAGTGAGTGAATGACATAATCAGCACCAAGCGTGATGGGTTGCGTAGCTATAGGCGTAGCAAAGGTCGAGTCGATCGCAAGGCGAGCGCCAGAGTGGTGGGCGACCTCGGCTACTGCTTGAATGTCGGTAATCCGCATAGCAGGGTTCGCAGGCGTCTCCCCCCAAAGCAAGCTGGTCGATTGGGTAACGGCTTGCTCAACCGCGGCGAGATCCGAGAAGTTCACGGTCACCACCTCTATCCCCATTCGCGCCAGATTATTTCGAGCAAATTCTGCCGTCCCAGGATAATTGGCATCACTCATGACCAGCCGTTCACCGGCTTTGAGGGCGGTCAGTAAGACTGCCGCCGTCGCTGCCATTCCCGAGGCGAAACAGCGACACGTTGGCGCTTGCTCAAGCGCTGCCAGCTTATCCTCCAACTGGCGCACCGTCGGGTTGCTCCACCGGCTGTAGACATAGGGCGCATCCTCGGGAATATCGTAAGCGGAGAAACCAGCCGGTTCATCAAGCACGAAAGTGCTCGACATCACAATATTGGGTGCCGATGCGCCCGTTATCGGATCTGGGCCTTCGCCAGCATGGACTGCCATAGTGCGTGGCCCGACAGATTGGTTACTCTTTGGTGTAGTCATTGCGGCTTCTCGGATTAGCTGTTTACTGCTCTATTGCCTGATGGTTGCCAGGGTTGCCGAGGTTGCCGGTGCAAAATAGGCGCCACGCTTACTCACGTTCGGTGCCACTGATTGAAAGCGCTTGAGCCCAGTTATTCAGTGTTGCCCACCGACCCGTTCATGTAATGGACTGTTGCGCGGAAAATGAGCCAACAGAAATTCCATCTGGTCGGCCAGGATCTGTTTTCCGGAAAGGTAGATGTATTCGGCATGGGTTGGTACAAATGGTACGGCCAGCAACTGCATACCAACCTCTTCGGGTCTGTTATTGCCCTTATGATGATTGCAACGTTTACAAGCTGTTACCACATTCTGCCAGCTGTCACGGCCGCCGCGGCTCACCGGTTTGACGTGGTCTCGCGACAGCTCAGAACTGCGAAAATGTCCCCCGCAGTACAGGCACAGATTGGCATCACGACGAAAGAGTGTGATGTTATTTAAAGGTGGCGTATAGGACGGAAGGCGTTTCAAGTGAGCCTGCGAGCATCCGGCGGTGCAGATAATTGAATGCACTGCAAGCGT
>JAPKAJ010000377.1 GCA_028825345.1 Arenicellales bacterium
CTAGTAATCCATATTCAGCAGCCAAAGCTTGCGCTGATTTGTTAATTTTAGCTTGGTCCAGAACCTATGACTTAGAATATCTCATAGTAAGACCAACGAATAACTATGGCCCATACCAATATCCCGAGAAGCTGATTCCCGTCATTATTCAACGAGCACTCAGCGAAGATGCGATACCTGTCTATGGCAGGGGCGAGAATGTACGGGACTGGTTATTTGTGGACGACCACGCAAGGGCGCTGGTCCTTGTTATGAGTCAGGGCGAGTCAGGGCGAACCTACAATGTTGGTGGCGACTCTGAGCGAACTAATATCGCGGTGGTTGAGGAGCTTTGCCGGGTTCTTGACGAGATCTGCCCAAGGGAAACCAAGAAACCCTATTCGGATCTGATCGAGTTCACCTCTGACCGGCCAGGCCATGATTTTCGCTACGCCATTGATGCGTCACGAATTCGTACGGAACTTGGTTGGCACCCGCAACAGAGTTTTGAGACGGGCCTTCGCCAGACAGTCAAATGGTATCTCGCAAACCCAGACTGGGTAAGCGCTGTTGGCGGCTTGCGCGCTGCCGGCGAACGACGTGGACTAGGAGTAAAAAAGTGAGAGGACTGATCTTGGCAGGCGGTGCGGGTACACGACTTGCGCCGGTAACAAAAGTGATATCTAAGCAGCTTTTGCCTGTATATGACAAGCCCATGATTTATTACCCTTTAAGCGTCCTTATGTTAGCTGGGATTCGGGAAATCATGCTGATTTCGACACCTCAGGATACGCCTCGGTTTCAGGATCTTTTGGGAGATGGCTCCGGGTGGGGGCTAAACTTATCCTATGCGGTGCAGCCGTCTCCTGATGGGCTTGCCCAGGCTTTTATTCTTGGCTCGGAGTTTATTGGGAACAACCCCTCAGCTCTCGTTCTTGGAGATAACATATTTTACGGACACCAACTCTCTGATTCTCTTCAGCGAGCCGCTGCACTGAAGCGCGGCGCGAGGGTCTTCGCGTATCCGGTACGCGACCCTGAACGTTATGGGGTGGTCAGCTTTGACTCCGAAGGTCGAGCAGAAACTCTGGAAGAGAAGCCCGTAAACCCTCGTTCGCGTTATGCCGTTACCGGACTCTACTTTTATGATGAGCGTGCACCGGAGTACGCACGAAGCCTCAAACCATCTGCCAGGGGTGAACTTGAGATTACCGATCTTAATCGACGATATCTCGAAGATGGATCCCTGAATGTGGAATTGTTAGGCCGGGGCACGGCCTGGCTTGATACCGGAACTCACGAGTCACTGCTCCAGGCGTCCGTTTTTATTGAGACACTCGAGGCCCGACAAGGAATGAAAATTTGTTGCCCCGAGGAAATTGCCTACCGCATGGGATATATTGGAATTGAAGAACTGGCAAAACTGGCTGACGATC
Organism: Arenicellales bacterium; assembly: GCA_028825345.1. Taxonomy (GTDB): domain Bacteria; phylum Pseudomonadota; class Gammaproteobacteria; order Arenicellales; family UBA868; genus UBA868. The sequence goes on from JAPKAJ010000377.1 coordinate 1,416, forward strand.
TCGGAAAAAGCAGTTATGGAGCATATCTGCAGGAGTTAACGCAAGAGTAGTGATCCTGGGAGGATGACTATGTCTTGTATAAGATGAGAAAAGGAATGCCCCAGTCGGAGAGGCAGGCTCGTCGCTCCGATCCCGCGTACATATTCGCAAGTCTCGCTGAACATCGATTTGTGGTAGCCCAGCTTTCTCGACGTGCAATCCTGGGTCGCTACCGGGGCACAATGCTGGGACTGCTTTGGTCTCTGTTCACGCCGTTGCTTCTGTTAGCTGTGTATACCTTCGTCTTTGGAACAGTGCTTCAGATCCGCTGGGTCGATCAGGGAGGGGGTAACCTGGAGTTTGCAGCGATTCTGTTCTCAGGGATGCTGATTCATGGAATACTTGCAGAATGCCTTACTCAGGCATCGACCCTGATCGTGAGTAATCCGCAGTACGTGAAAAAGGTCGTATTTCCGCTCGAGGCGCTACCCTGGGTCACGGTAATTAGCGCGTTTTTTCAAGGGCTGGTGAGCGCGTGTGTGCTCGGGGCCTACCTTCTATTTGTTAATGGTACGGTGCCGTGGACAATCATTTTTTTGCCCTTACCGCTCTTTTCGTTGGGCCTTGTATGTCTGGGCATCACCTGGTTAGTGGCTGCTTCCGCGGTGTTCCTAAAAGATATTGCTCAAGTTGCCGGGATTCTTAGCACAATTCTATTTTTCATGGCGCCAATTCTTTATCCGAAAACAGCGCTCCCGGAGCAATTCCAGATTTTTCTTTATTTGAACCCGATCACTTTTGTCATTGAGCAGTTTCGCGACCTCGCTCTTTGGGGCCGGCTGCCGAATTGGACCGGTCTCGGTATTTATACTGCTGTGGCGTTCGCTTTTGCCTGGGGTTCTTTGGCGTGGTTTCAAAAGACGCGTCGGGGTTTTGCTGATGTCCTCTGAGTGCGCTATTAAAGTAAGCCAGCTAGGAAAGAATTATCGGATCTACGCCCGTCCAATTGATCGGGTGCGGGAAATGTTTTCGATACGCGGG
>JAPKAJ010000073.1 GCA_028825345.1 Arenicellales bacterium
TCTGATCGTTACTGCCGCCAGCTGGATGGCTCATCGCGAGGTGCAGTCTCAACGCAGATCGACTGACGTGGATTAGTCTGCAGGTGCCTGCGGTTGCCATAATTTAGACAACCAGGAGCGTTGTTAGGCCGCGAGTCCGATGTATCACCGTCTGCTTGGATACAAGCAGACCCCCGGTGCGCCCCCAGTGCACTCATAGTCTGAAATCCCACGGCTTTGGGTTGCAGAATCACCGGGCGAGCCTGCCAGCACGCATAATCCCACCCATGCCAGCATGCTCATCAGACCCTGTCGATAGCCCCTGATGCTGCACCTTTACCACGCTAACCGTCTGGAGGATCTGGCCGAGCGTTTAGCCACAGATCTTAAGGCACCGGTAGGCCCGGTTCTGGCTCCAGAAATAGTCGCCGTATCCAGTGGCGCGGTTGGTCAGTGGCTGACACTGGAATTGGCCCGGCGTCACGGCATCAGCGCCAACGTTCAATGGCTGTTGCCGGCCAGACTGCTGTGGCGGGTATTTCGTGATGTGTTGAGTGATGTACCCAAGGCCAACGCGTTTTCAGCCGAAGTCCTGGCCTGGCGTGTGCTGGCGGTGTTGCGTGATACCACCTTCGTCAAGCAGCACAGCGCGCTGGCGCACTACCTCACCGATGCCAGTTCGTTGCGTCATTGGCAACTGGCTCACCAGATGGGCCGACTGTTTGAACAATACCTGGTTTTTCGGCCCGATTGGATTGACCGTTGGGAGCGTCATGGTGCTGATGAGTGGCAGGGTGCGTTGTGGCAGCGTGTCATCAGCGTAGGAGATACGCGCCACTGGCTCAAGTTGCGCAACGAACTGTTCAGCGCACTGCACAAGAACTCACCAGTTGCTGGCGGTCTTCCCAAGCGGCTTTCCCTGTTTGCGCTTACCGGTCTGTCGGGGGCATTGCTCGAATTGCTCTCGCGTCTGGCAGAGCACATTGATGTACATATTTATCACCTTAACTTCAGCGGCGGTTTCTGGGCTGATATTGTCAGCGATCGTCAACGGGCTCGCCTGATCGCAACCCAGGGAGAGGACGTAGACGAGTACCTGGAAAGAGGCAACCGGTTGTTGGCTTCTATGGGTCGACTGGGCCGCGAACACCTTGCTCAGTTGTTGCAGCTTGAATCGATCGAGTCAGAAACTTACCGTGCCCCGCCGCGTGACACCGTACTTGGGGTTATTCAGGCAGATATTGTGGAACTACGCGATGCCGATCAAGCGATGCCGTTCATCAGCACGGCCCAGGATCGCTCACTTCAAGTCCATATCTGTCATGGACCCATGCGCGAGATCGAGGTGCTGCATGACCGCCTGCTGGATGCTTTTGAGCGTGATCCGGATCTGACACCGGCCGATGTGCGGGTCCTCATTCCCCGACTCGCTGAATACGCCCCATTGATTGAATCGGTGTTTGGCGCTGCGACCGGGCAACGTCATATTCCCTGGCACCTGGCCGAGCGCGCCCTGGATGATCACAGCCCTTTGGTACATGCTTTTCTGGAACTGCTGCGATTACCCGAGGGTCGTCTTGATGCGCAACGGGTGAGCGCCCTGCTGGATATCCCGGTACTGCGGGCTCGTTTTGCGCTCGCCGAGGTCGACGTCGAACAGGTCATGCAGTGGATACGGGAGTTGGGTATCCGCTGGGGGGCCGATGCCGACTCGCTGGCAGCGATGGATCTACCCATTAGTGGCACTCACACCTGGCGCGGTGCGACCGACCGGCTGTTGCTGGGTTTTGCGCTAGGCGATAGCGATGAACCGGTTGCCGGTTGCATGCCGGCCTCGCCGGGTGATGCCAGTCTGGCACAGGTGGTCGGGCGCTGGCGCTCTTTCCTCGAACAGCTAATCGGCCTGCATGAGACATTGTCTGGCACATATCCACTGGCGCGATGGGTGTTGTTGTTCAATCAGGTGTTGGATCGATTTTTTCTTCCCGGCCCCGAGGAAACTGATAACCTGGTGCGACTGCGTCAGCAATTGGCCGCGCTGGCCGGTGACGGGGCAATCGCAAACTTTAATGAGCCGCTGGGACTGCCGGCGGTACGTGATGCGCTGGAGGCGCGTCTGCGTGGTGGCAGCGGCGGGCGCTTTATGAGCGGTGCTGTCACCTTTGCCACGCTGGCCCATGGTCGCTGCCTGCCGGCGAAACTGGTGTGCCTGGTGGGTATGAACAGCGAGGATTTCCCCAGGCGCGACAGTAGTTATGGCCTGGACCAGATGGTTGCCCAGCCCCGCTGTGGAGATCGGCGCCGGCGCGACGAAGACCGCCATGCTTTTTTGGAAGCGTTGAGCTGTGCCCGTTCGGGTTTGTACATCAGCTACAGTGGCGCCAGTGCGCGGGACGATACCGTGCAGCCGCCCTCGGTGGTGGTCAGTGAACTGCTCGAGCAGGTCGATGCCTTATCTGAAGAGGGCACTTTGTCCCAAGCGCTGACGATCCGTCATCCGCTTCAGCCATTTAGCCGGCGTTACTTCAGCGCCGAGCCGGGTTTGTTCAGTTATGCGTGTGAGATGGTCCCGCCGGGCGGTTTGCGCCGGCCCAACACCACACCTTTGTTTGATGAGCCTCTCGCATCGCCGCTACCGGGCGAGCTATCGCTGGATGGCCTGGTCGACTTTCTGACTAATCCGGCACGCGCCCTGTTGCGAGGCCGTCTTAACGTGGTGCTCGAGCCAGGTGCAGGCCAGCTGCCCACGCGCGAGCCGATGCAGCTGGACGGGCGATCCCGCCGGGCGGTGGCGCGAGCCGCACTGGAGGCGCAACTGCAGGGTATGGGCGAGGCCGAGTTCGCAGAGCGTGTCCGGCTAGGCGGTCATTTACCCCCGGGGACGCCCGGCGAATTGGCCATGAGTGAGCAGTGGTGTCAGGCCACGCCGGTTGCCACACTGCTGGAGCCTCTGCTGACGTCGCAGACGCTTTTGCCCCTGTCAGTCAGTGTGATGGTGGGGGATTGGCAACTGACCGGCGCGCTGGAAAATGTTGGCCCGTCTGGCCAGATTCTCTGGTCGGTTGAATCGCCAAGCCCCTGGGTGATGCTACGGGCCTGGTGCGCACACCTGTTGCTGAATATGGCAACAGACGCGCCATCACACCATACCCGTCTTGTCAGCCCCAACGGGGTCGCTACCTTTGCTCCCGAGCACGATCCCGGTCAGTTGCTCTTGGAAATATTGGCGCTTTACAGCGAAGGCATGTGTCGGCCTTTGCCGTTTTTCCCCCGCAGTGCCTGGAAATTTGTCAACGCGCCGCGTTCTCCACGCTCTGCGGCCCAACAGACCTGGATGGGTTCGGATTTTGGCCCAGCCCAGGGCGAATCATCCGATCCGTATTTCGCTCTGGCTTTTCGTGATCGCCTCGGGCAGGCGCTGGATGAGGAATTTGAATCGCTGGCCACGCAATTGCTGGGCACCCCCAAAGAGCGGCTACAGGATCAGGACGCATGATCGCGCGATCGCTGGACCCTTTCACAGTTGCGCTGCAGGGCGTCAACCTGGTTGAAGCCGCTGCCGGTACAGGTAAGACCTGGACCATCACCGCGCTGTACCTGCGCTTGTTACTTGAAGGTGAGATGCAGGTGGGGCAGATACTGGTGGTCACTTATACCCGGGCGGCCACCGGTGAGCTGCGCCAGCGCTTGCGCGATGCATTGACCAAGGCGCTTAACGCTTTTGGCGGGAAAGACGATGGGGATGATCCGCTGGTCGGGCCGTTGCTGTTGCGCTATCCCGATCACCACGCGTGCACCTTAAAATTGCGTCGCGCCATAGCCGATTTTGACCAGGCTGGGGTTTTCACTATTCACGGGTTTTGCGAGCGTGTGCTGGGCGACAGCGCTTTTCAGAGCGCCATCGCTTTTGAGACCGAGGTGCTTGCCGATGAGCGCGCCCTGCTGGGCGAGGTGGTCGATGACCTGTGGCGTCGGGAGATTTACCCTGCGAGCCACACCTGGGTGGGCTGGCTGGCCAGTAACAAGCAGCTGCGCAGTGGGGACGACCTGCTGGCGCTGTTGGCGCCGTTGATCGGCAAGCCATATCTGGCGGTCGTAGGGCCCGTTTCGGCGCCACCGCCAGCGCAGCTTGAGGGCCCACTGGCCGATGCCTACCACTCGATCGCCCAATCCTGGCGCGAGCAGGGCGAGGTGGTCAGCCAACTGCTGCTGGATCCGGATGCAGGCCTGAACCGTCAGCGTTATCCGGTGAAATCTCTGCCTAAGTGGCTGGCGCAACTCAATGCGCTGTTGTCGGGGCCAACACTGGATTTTGCACAACTCAAAGCCTTTAAGCCTTTAGAGAAACTCGGCAGTTCTTTTCTTTTAAGCCCGGCGGCAACGCGCAAGAACGCCGACCCACCAGTACATCCTTTTTTTGACGAGGTCGATTCGCTGCTTTCGTGTTTTGCGGCTTATCAGGATGCTGCGAGCGCTTACTACATGACCTGGCTGAACCAGATGCTGAGTCGCGCCGATGCCGCGCAACGCGAGCTGAAAACCGAGCGCGGCGTACAGGCCTACGATGATTTGTTGCTGAACCTGCACGCAGCAGTACAACCGGGTATCGGTGATGCATTGGTGCAGCAGTTGCGCGGCGATTATCAGGCAGCGTTGCTGGATGAGTTTCAGGATACCGACCCGGTGCAGTACGAGATTTTCAATACAATCTACGGTGATGGCGCACAACCGGTCTTTCTGGTCGGTGACCCCAAACAGGCCATCTATTCTTTTCGGGGTGCAGATCTTTTTGCCTATCTTAAAGCTCGTGCTGGCACTGCCCATCATTACACACTGGACACCAATCACCGCGCTACGCCGGAGCTGGTCAAGGCGGTGAATACCGTGTTCTCGCATCGTGCACCTACGGGTAGCTTTGTTTTTGACGAGATTCCTTTTAACAAAGCGATCTCAGCCGCAACCGCGCCGCACCTGATTGACGACGATATGGCAGCACCGCTGGTGTTCTGGCCCATAGACCGGCAAGAACCCGGGAAGCTGGTAACCAAAACTGACGCCAGAGCACTCGCCAGCATCAGCATGGCAACAGAGATTCGCCGGCTGCTGTCTAATGCCACCGCGTTGGGGGATCGGTTGCTGGCGCCTCGTGATATTGCGGTGTTGGTGCGCAACCACACTGAGGGGGTCACGGCGCAGCGAGCGCTGATTGCAGCCGGCATCCCGTGCGTGCGCCAGGGTCAGCAGAGCGTTTATCAGAGTCATGAAGCCATGGAACTCGAGCGCGTGCTGCAGGCGGTTGCCCAGCCGCGCCGCGAGGCACTGGTGCGCTCTGCACTGTTGACGGATCTATTGGGCGTGGACGTGTCGGCACTGATGCAACTGGAGTGCGAGGCGGCTGTTTGGGATGCCTGGCTGGTGCGTTTTCACCACTACCATGAGCGTTGGCGTGACAGCGGCTTCATGCGTATGTTTCGTGAACTGACCGCATCCGAGGATGTGCTGCAACGTCTGGCCGGATTTGCCGACGGCGAGCGGCGTCTGACCAATCTGTTACATCTCGCCGAGTGCATCCAGTCCATGGCAACAAAACATACTGATATAGCTGCGGTAATGAGCTGGCTGGGTGCCATGCGCAACCAACCCCCGGTGGCTGACGAAAACTCGCTACTGCGCCTTGAAAGCGATGAGGACCGGGTGCGTATCGCCACGGTACATGCCAGCAAAGGCCTGCAGTATCCAGTGGTGTTTCTGCCTTTTGCCTGGGACGGTACGCTGCGCAGTGGCCGTGCCAATACCGTGGCTTTTCACGACCCCGATGCGCAGAACCAGGCAACAGTTGATTTTGGTTCGGCCGATCTTGAGCGTCACCGGGCCCGCGCCGGGGTTGAAGAACTGGCCGAGAACCTACGGTTGTTTTATGTTGCTCTGACCCGCGCACAAAGCCGTTGTTATCTCGCCTGGGGCGCGGTTAACGGCGCACCCACCTCGGCGCTCGCTTGGCTTTTGCACCGGCCGCTGTCTGGCGGTGTACCGAATGACCCAACTGAACTGGCGCGAGAGTTTGTCGGTCTGTCAGACGACGATCTTAGCGATGCACTGGATTCACTCGCTGCCAAAAGCGAAGCGACCATCGCGATATGCCCCCTGCCAAGCTCGAGTGGCATCGAGTCTGTACCGCAAGATGACGCGGTGTCTTCACTCAGGGCACGTAGAGCGCAACGCCGACTACAAAGCGCGTGGCAGATGGGCAGTTTCAGTTCGATGACCACAGGGCACGACAGCGCACTGCCGGATTTTGACTCGCAACTTGGGCAGAGTCGCGCTGATGAGGCGGGTGGATTTTTTGCTTTTCCACGCGGAGCGCGGGCCGGCACCTGTGTGCACCGGGTGCTCGAACTCATTGACTTTGGCGCAGTCGATCTTACGGCACGCCGTCAAACGGTAGGCCAGGTGCTGGGTGAACATGGCTTTGATGATGAATGGACCAGTGTCGTTGATCAGATGCTGGATAAAGTGCTGCAAAGCCCGCTGAATGATGACGGACTGCATTTGGGCACCTTGGCGCACACCGATCGTGTTGACGAGATGGCCTTTTGTTACCCGGTAGATGCGCTGGATGCAAAGCACTGGCGCGAGGTGCTGGTGCGAAACACCGCCGGGTTGCATCCGGCATTGCGCTCAGGGCTAGACGACTGGCACTTTGAACCCCTGGCGGGGTTCATGCATGGCTTTATCGATCTGGTGTTTCAGGCTAGCGGGCGCTACTACCTTGTGGACTACAAGTCCAACTACCTGGGCAGCGATCTTGGCGCCTACAGTACAACGGCGCTTAACACCACGATGCACTGCTCGCATTACACCCTGCAGTACCTGATCTATACCGTGGCACTGCATCGCTGGCTGCGCACACGCATCCCTGATTACAGCTATGAGCATCACTTTGGTGGTGCCTACTATCTTTTTTTGCGGGGGATGGACCCAAGCCACCCCGGTAACGGCGTCTTTTTTGATCGACCATCGGCAAATTTAATTGAGGATCTCGACGCCCTGATAGGTGGCCCATCGTGAGCGCCATGATGAAACACCTGCAGCAAGCCTGCCGGGCGGGCCAACTGCCCGATATTGCACTGCACTTTGCCGGTCTGCTGCACCGGCTCGACCCTAACGCCGATGAATCGGTCCTGCTGGCCGGCGCTCTCGCCGGTGAGCGGGTGATATCGGGAGAAGTCTGTATCGATCTGGTCCGCCTTGCTAATAGCACAGTTTTTGACAGCGACGATGCCCCAGGGATGAGTGCGCCCGATCTTGATCTGTGGCAACAGGCGCTCAAGAGTTCGCCGCTGGTCAGTGATGGTACCGCCACGGCACCGTTAGTCGTAACGCCTGAGGGGCGCTTGTATCTGTATCGTTACTTTGAACTTGAGCGACGGCTGGCTGAACTGATTACGCAGCGCACGCAGATCTGTGATGTTTCTATAGATTCGACACAAGTTGAAGCTGCCCTGGAGGCGCTGTTTGCTGATGATGCGACAAGCGTTGATCAGCGCAACGCTGCAACGCTTGCAGTGCACAACCGATTTACGGTCATAAGCGGTGGGCCAGGTACAGGCAAAACAGCGACGGTGGTGCGCATCCTGGCTTTGCTATCGCGACTTGAACTCGTTGCCCCCGAACGCATGCTGCTGTGCGCCCCCACCGGCAAGGCGGCTGCCCGGCTGCGCGAGGCACTGGCGGATACCCTGCCGGCAGTCACGCCTGGCGATACCCTGCCTACCGATGCCGTTACCGCACACCGGCTGCTGGGCTGGCGGCCGGGCAAAAAGCCGCGTTATCACGCGGGCCGACCCCTCAATTGCGATTTGCTGGTGCTGGATGAAGCTTCAATGGTGGATCTTGCACTGATGGTCAGCATCCTTGAAGCCTTGCCAGCGCATGCGCGGCTTATTCTGCTGGGAGATCGCGATCAACTGTCATCCGTGGAGGCGGGCGCTGTGCTCGGGGATATCTGCCGAGCGGCCGATAGCGGCCCACTGGCTGACACCCTGGCCCCACTCACTCATAACTGGCGTTTTGGCGCGCATAGCCCTATCGCCGCTCTGGCGAGTGCCGTTCGTGAGGCGAGGGTGACCGATGCCCTGACGCTGCTGGATGATCCCGCTAGCGCGCAGGTTAGCCTGCAAGCGGCGCAAGAGGACGCCGCCCTGGATGCGTTGCTGGCAGAGCAAATCACACCGGTATATGCCGAGGTCGCACGACTGGTGCGCGAGGGTGCTGACGCAAAAGCCGTGTTCGAAAAGTTAGGATCATTGATGGTGCTGTGCGCGCACCGCACCGGGCGCCGCGGTGTCACTGACCTCAACCGACGGGTGAGTGCCCAGCTTGGTACCGGCGGCGCGCTGTCACCGGGGTTACCCGCTTATCCTGGTCAGCCGCTGATGGTGACCCGAAACGACACGGCACTGGGTCTTTTTAACGGCGATATTGGTGTGGTGATGCCGGATGCAGACTCCCCGGGGCGGCTGCAGGCGGTTTTCATAGATACGGCTGGGGATGAGCATGCGGTAAGCCTTGGTCGCCTGCCCGAGCATGAAACAGCCTACGCCATGACGGTGCACAAGGCGCAGGGTTCACAGGCGCGCCAGGTGGTACTGGTCTTGCCGACACAACTCTCACCGGTACTCTCACGCGAACTGATCTATACCGGTATTACCCGTGCTGAGCAATCGCTTGAGATCTGGGCTGCACACGAGGTACTCGCCGGCGCGATAGGCCGTAGTGCGCAACGGGCGACTGGCCTGGCCGATCGGCTGCAGGGGCGCTCAGCGAGCGGACCGTAATCAAGAGTCGTTCGAGTTGTTCGGCCTGTTAGGCTGCACTTCTATTGATTGCTATAGATTTAGCGAAAAAGATAAGGCAGACACTTCCCAAATAGAGCAGGGCTGAGAACCATAAGGGACCAAAAAGATTTACCAGAGCTTCCATTGTGCTTTCTTCCGTTCAAAGTGTTTGGGTAATTCAAGACTCGCAAGAAGTATCTCGGGAGCACGACAAGGAAGCGTAATCAATACGCGCCAATCTTTGGTTTCAGAGCAGGTCCAACAATCGTTTCAACTATTGCTTCAACAACGGGGTTAGAGCGTTCTCCAGTATGGTTGCCAGAACGATGCCAAGCGCAATGGATAATGTCAGTTTCCAGTATGTGATCTTCATATTTTTCTCCAAAAATGTGGGGCGAGTATTTACAGGTATCCCATTGGAAAGCTCTACCCTTATTGGTGTTCTAGGTAATGTAACTGATGATTCAACAATGGATTAATCACCCAGGTTATCCCGGGGCATACATCTATTTCGTGCGGCTCGGCTTTTGAGGGTATTTTCCGATAGCCTCTAGACCATATTAGCTACAAACATCACCACAACAAGGATGGCAAAGGCGGCTATCGCGTAGCGCCAGTTCTTTGCCATAAAGACAAAGCCGACAACCAGCAGCAGAACCACCAGCCCTGCTGGATCGTCTATACCGAGCAACTTTCCGGTTAATGCCATCACTGTATCCATCATTTCACTCCATGACTGTCTTTATGCAGATTGGCCTTATCTCAGTTATTGCCGAGTGGCAATAAAGTTCACCATCAACGACGATCCACGCGGATAAGGTTTGGGCCCACTAGCAGTTAGATCTCCCACGGATCAGCCTGGCTTAGCGGCTGGCATCATTACGGGGCAGGAATATCAAACTGTATCGTGTGGTTTCAGGGGTAGGCGAGGAGCTCTTCGGCGGGCGCGCTGTCGCCGTGCAGATCGATCAACCGGTCGATCTCATCGTATAACGTCTGTTCTTCATCGTCTTCGATTTCACCGATGCCAATGAGTTCGGCAATCAGTCCATCGTGCAGGGTTCGGCGTACTTGCCCAAGCGTGGGCGGCCCCGCATCGCTGTCGTGGTCGATACAGTTCTCGATGACGTTGGAAAGGGTTTCACTGGCCCGGGGGCGCACGAAACTGTCAGCCGCAGCATCGCCGAAACTTTCCACCAGGGCATCGAGCTCATCACTCACAGAGTCGTGGTCGGCTGGGTCAACCAGGCCGTTATCACTCATCTGCTCCAACCGGTCGGTTTCCATCA
>JAPKAJ010000074.1 GCA_028825345.1 Arenicellales bacterium
GTGACTTCTGGTAGTAGGTCGCAGACAGGAACTTGACCGCAGCGCTATAACGATCAACTGGGTCGTAGGTTTTGACAGCCATATGCCGGAACTCCGCGGCATCGGTCACAGCATCCATGTGCAGCAATAAGACGGTGACTGAGCCCGAGTCATAGGCGTCGTCCGCAAACGACAGGCGCGGCCGCATGCCGGACGTCGGCTTACCACCGCCAACCCGCATTGCCCGTTGGCGAAGTAGACACTGCCATGCCAGAAATTTCTTTCGCAAATCGTCGGCTTGGGTATTCATATTACTATCCAGTGTGCCAATCGAGGCTTTGTCCTGCAAGGCGGTGCCCCGTTAACTGCCAGATATTTTGATCTCCCCTATAGGCCGACTGCCCGTTAGACTACGCCTTTTCTTCAAACCGATTCTATTAGTTTGCCCAAGCCATCGTTCTTTATCGATATCGACGGTGTCCTTTACGGCGGTAGCGCGCCCGTAGCCAAAGGCCCTGGTGTGCTCAACTATCTGCGCAAGCGCGATTTTGGGTTTCTACTGGTCACTAATACCTCGCGGATGTCCCAGAGCCAGATCCGAGACAAATTGACGGACCTGGGCTACCAGATAGGCCTCGACGAGATTTTTCCAGTGTCGCTGGCGGCTGTCGAATATCTCAGCAGTCGTTTTGGTCACGCCCGTTGCTTTCTGATTGGTGATCCCAGTCTTGAGATGTTACTGACAGATTCCGGCCATAGTGTAGTTCGCCACGAGACGCCAGTTGATGCCGTCGTCATGGGGCAGTGCATGTGGCCCGACTTTGGCGAAATAGACATAGCACGCCGTCTAGTCAACGATGGAGCCGAGCCAATCGCCCTGCACCGCGATCCGACCTGGCCAGATGGCAGCGTCACACGCATAGGCCTTGGGCCTATAGTGGCTGCATTGGAATCGGTAATCTCGCAGCCCGTCACGCTGATCGGAAAACCCCAGCGGGCTTTTTTCGATGCTGCACTTGGTAGAACGGGTTTTGAACGCAGCCAGACTGTGATGATTGGCGACAGCCTATCCTCTGATATCGCAGGCGCCATTGGCGCAGGGCTAAAAAGCCTGCTGGTTCGCACCGGCAACAGCATCTCTGACCCAATCCCGCCAGGTTGCGACGGCGAGCTTCCATCGATTGCCGATTTGCCTCAATGGTGTGATCTGAATTTTGACGCCTGATCTGACCTGTCCAATGCCTTTGAGCCCGCCAGATCGAAAATCGTTGCCAGCATCTGCACCGCTACTGGTACATTGCCAGAATCTGAGCAAGAACTTTAACGGCAAGTCAGCGGTTGCTGGGCTGAACCTTGATATTCCACCGCGGATTTGCTTTGGACTATTGGGCCCTAATGGGGCCGGTAAAACAACCACGCTTCGAATGCTGCTAGGGCAATCACCTCGCAGTGGTGGAACGCTAGAAATTTTCGGCGAAGATATAGATCTGGCCCGGCGACGGATCCGCCAGCGTACCGGCATCGTGCCACAGACCGATAACCTTGATCCGGACTTCACGGTTGAGGAAAACCTGCGCATGTACGGGAGCTATTTCCGCCTCGGCACTCGCGAAATGGATCAGCGAATACCCCAACTACTGAGCATGGTTGAACTGTCGACACGTGCCGCGGATCGTATTGACACGCTCTCGGGCGGTATGAAGCGGCGCCTGACGCTGGCACGTGCGTTGGTGAACGACCCCGAACTACTGGTGCTGGATGAGCCGACCACGGGCCTTGACCCGCAGGCCCGACACATGATCTGGTCCTTGATTCACCGGATGAAACGAAACGGCAAGACCATAGTCCTGACCACACACTACATGGAAGAGGCCGAAAGGCTCTGTGATCAGCTGATGATCATCGACAACGGTGCACTGCTGGCACAAGGCAGCTCCGCAGAACTGGTGCGCAAACACTGCGAGAGCGACGTATTGGAGATCCGGGACGAGGTGCCACCGAGCGCATTAAAGCATTTGCCATCTTCATGTCGCACGGAGCGCGCTGGAGAAAGCCTGTACATCTACTCTGATGACTCCAAGCCTTTGCTGCAGTTAGCCCAGGCACTTCCCGATACGGCCTGCCTGCACCGACACTCGGGGCTTGAGGATGTATTTCTCCGTCTCACGGGTCGAGAACTTCGCGGGTGAAAACCAACAGCCTACCTTCACTGCGGATCGAGGCCTTCACCATCTGGCGACGGAATCTATTGGTATGGCGCCGATTGATGGGTGCGAGCGTGCTGCTGCATTTCGGTGAACCCCTAATCTATCTACTCGGCCTGGGCTATGGATTGGGTCGCTTCGTCGGCGAGATGGCCGGCATGCCGTACTTTACTTTCTTAGCGTCGGGTTTTATCGCCTGGTCGGCAATGAACGTTGCAAGTATGGAATCCATGTGGTCGGTATATACAAGAATGGTGCCGCAGCAGACCTACGAAGCCATTCTCGCAACCCCGACAGAAGTAGATGATATTGTGATTGGGGAATTACTCTGGTGTGCTACCAAGAGCCTCTTCAGTGGCAGTGCCATCCTCGTAGTTGCCGCACTGCTCGGGGCAGTGAACGACTGGACTGCAATATTTGCACTGCCGGTGATATTTCTTACCGGGCTGTGCTTTGCGGCGCCGGGACTAATCATTACCGCACTTGCCCGAGGCTATGAGTACTTCAACTTTTATATGACCCTGGCAATGACGCCAATGTTTATCCTCTGCGGGGTCTTCTATCCTATCAATACTCTACCGCCGCCAATGCAGTCTGCGGTTCAATTTCTGCCTCTGACGCACGCAGTTCAAATTATCCGGCCGATCGTGGTAGGCGCGCCCGTCACCGACCTTTGGCTACACCTGGGGGTATTGCTATTGTTTAGCCTAGTGGCCGCCTGGGTGGCAATTATCCTGATTCGCCGCCGGCTGATAAAATAGAGATCGGTTTTAGTTCACTTCATTATTGATTGGCCGCCTACATGGGTTTTAAAATGCTGACAATTTCTTTTGGAATAACTACCCAATGACGATCCACGACACGCTAACCGATCGCAGATACAGCAAAACTGATCGCTGGCTGATCGCGGCTCAAAACGGAATCACCACAATCTTTGGTCGACCCAATGGAACCCCTCGGCCGGATCCGGCCGAGGGGTTCGATGAGTCAGAGTTGGATGAAGCTGAACGTGATCAATCGGCCCGTCTGATGCGGGTGAACCACGTGGGTGAAGTCTGTGCTCAGGCCTTGTACCAGGGCCAAGCCGCGACCACCCACAATTTGCAATTAAAACAAACGTTGTCACACGCAGCCGCTGAGGAAAACGACCACTTAATCTGGTGTGATAGGCGCCTGCAAGCCCTGGATGGAAGGAAAAGCCTATTGAATCCACTTTGGTACACCGGAGCGTTCGTCATCGGCGCTATAGCCGGCCTGGCGGGGGACCGTTGGAGCCTTGGTTTTCTAAAAGAAACAGAGGAGCAGGTCGAGGGCCACCTCGACAGCCATCTGGATCGACTCCCAGCAAAAGATACCTGCAGTCGAATCGTGGTTCAACAAATGAAAGAAGATGAACGCCGACATGCTGAGACTGCGAACCGCTCGGGCGCTGCCGATCTGCCTACGCCGATCAAAAGCCTGATGCGCGGTGCAAGCCGAGTAATGACCGGCGCCGCGTACTGGATCTAGCCTCACCCACCCTCTTTGCCTGGTTGAACCTGGCTTGAAAGACCATCTGTCTATCTGTGCGCTGCTGACTGTCCTACTGTCAGTATGGCTCATCCAGGCCAATGCCGAACGCCTGCAGGTGTTAGATGATACTCACGCACAAATTCAACTGAGCACACCTGCCCAGCGTATCATCAGCCTGGCCCCAAACCTGACTGAGATTCTCTTCTTTATCGGTGCGGGAGACCGGGTGGTCGGCACGGTAGACCATAGCGATTACCCGCCAGCGGCGCTGCAGGTACCACGCGTCGGATCCCATAGTCGTTTCGACTTTGAAACAATCCTCCGGCTACAGCCCGATTTGATACTGGCCTGGGAGAGTGGTAATCCCGCGGCACTGGTGACACGCCTCGAACAACTCGGGCTCACCGTCTACCGAGCTGAGCCGGCGACCCTGGCTCTTATCGCCAGTACCTTGGTCCGAATCGGCGAGCTGACCGGCAATGACAAAACAGCTAATCGCCTGGCGAGTCAGTTTCTTGAAGAAGCCGAGTCAATCCGTAAAACCTTTCATCGCAAGAAACTCATAAGAGTCTTCTACCAGGTCTGGCATGACCCTCTGATAACCCTGAATGGCAATCACCTCGTTAGCCGCCTGCTTGAAGATTGTGGGGCGCGCAATGTATTCGCGAACCTGCCGGACATCGCCCCCACGGTATCCCGAGAGTCAGTTATCAGCCGTAACCCCGCGGCAATTATTGCTGGAGACGGCACCGGAGGGTCACACCGAGCACTCGATCACTGGGCAAACTGGGACCAGGTCGATGCCGTTGCGAATAAGCGCCTTTATATCGTCAATTCGGACCACCTGCACCGACACTCCCCTAGAATCCTCGAAGGGATGCGCGAGCTTTGCCAAGTTATTGATCGGGCCCGTGGGCCAGGCTAGGCCTAGTCGCGAAATACCACCCTGGCGAGAAAATTCCGTCCGGGCTCGCGAAAACCCGCAGCCGTCTGGTAAGACTCGTCTAGCAGGTTGTTTCCCTCGATACGAAGCCGCCACTTTTTACCCAGGGCGTATGTAATTCCGCCGTCAATCAGGGTATAACTCTGCAAAGCAACTGTGTTGGCTTTGTCATCGTAGCGCTTACCGTGATAGGCAGCGCTCAATCCGTACTGCCACTCGCCGCTACGTCGATCAACCCGTACTTTGCCGGATTGCTTGGCACGGCGCGCCAGCTGATGGCCAGTCGCCTTATCCTTTGGGTCCATTAGAACGATACCTACTGCAGCCTGCCAACTCGATAGTTTCCCAGACCAGTCCAATTCCAAGCCATCAATTGCCGCGCGATCCAGATTCACTGGGGCATAGGTGAGCGGATCATAGGCTACCAGATCTTCAATATCGGTATTAAACCAACGAAGCGCCCATGAGCCTGGTCCTGTGTCACCACTTACTCCGATTTCATAAGAGGTAGATGACTCCACTTCAAGGGTCGGGTTGCCAAAACCCGGGTAATACAGGTCGTTGAAACTGGGGGCCTTGAACGCAGTGCCTAAACCCGCGTTAAAGCGCAGTCCACTTTCGGTTGACAGCGCATAATCCAGATTGCCGGTGAAATGGTTACCAAACTGCTCGTTATCATCAAACCGCAAACCTGCCACCATATCCTGGTTGGCGTAACCACCCTGCCATTGTCCGAACAGGCCAAGGTTCGACCGTGAGCTCACATCGTAACTGACCGATCCATCAACCGAATCATCCGCGTAATCAATGCCACCTGTCAGTAAATGGACCTCGGCGACGGGCCAATCCAGTTGCCAACCGGCCTGATTGCGAGTGGTATTGAATTCGCCGTCGGAGACGTTATCTGCAAAGGTCTTGGAATCATCGCGACTTTGCCCGACCTGAATCGTATTGCTCCATCCACCGTCTCCATCGGTGCGCCACTTCAGATTCAGCACCTGCTGCGCGTAGCTCGAGTCGTTAACCACCAGCGGACCTGCCCAGGGATTATCAAAACCAGTATTTCCGGATGCGTACAACAACGAAAGATCCAGTTCGCCAGTCCCACCAGATGTGGGCCCATTCCATCGGGCGCTGAGCGAGGTATTGTCATATCCGTCTTTATCGCTCTGAGCGCCTACAGTGCTGTCGATTCCATCAGTATCGATCATATCGACCTGGACACTGAAGCGACTGTCGCCAACCGGGCCCGAGATACCAACCCCGGCGTTCACCGTGTTGTAGGTGCCATAACCCACTTCAGCATGCGCTTCGTGCCTATCACCCCCTTTGCGAGTGAAGATCTGGATTACGCCGCCTAGCGCCTCGGAACCGTAAAGACTTGATCTGGGCCCGCGGACAATCTCAATGCGCTCAATCTGATCAAGAGGAAGAAACTGAAAAGCAGTCGCGCCTACAGTGGCGGAAAACAATTTGATACCATCAACAAGTGTCAGCACATGACCGGCATTGGTGCCGCGCATGAAAACGCTGGTATTTTTTCCGTAACCGCCGTTACGGGTGACCTCCAGGCCAACCTGGGACGACAGCAACTCTCCAAGGTCTCGAGCCGCACTGGTCTCAATATCCTCACGCGAGATTACGGTAACCGGGGCCAGTACCTCGTCAGCCGTCTGCGCACTGCGTGTTGCAGTCACGATGACCGGGTCAGCGGCCTGGACTGACAGAACCGTTAAAAAAGAAATTACAACAACAGCGGGGAACCCACTGATCGAAAAGTTTTTCACTGACTACTCCTTGCGCGCCACCCGTGCACTTAATGCGAGGAAGGGACCAGCGGTGTTGCGCATAACCACAACCCGTCACCACCCCACGCGGTTTCATTGGGTCCACTACTGGTCGGTCTCCGGACTTGTGAGGGCACCTGGGTGCGGGATGGCGCGCCTTCCCACGGCATACGCCGCAGTGGCTTCGTGCTACATCCGGTCCTCACCTACCGTTGCGGGGGCAGTGCCGGAATTGCACAGATCGTGCGCACCGGCTTCCCGTTTACCTGCCTCACGTAGAAACAGGTAACCAGCAGGGATAACTGCGCAACCCTAATGACCAACTAAAGGAGTGTCAAGCGTTTCAGGCCGGAAGGTACCAACGCCCCTGGGGGCTATCCAAGGACACCATCCGGTGGCGGTATAACCGGGTCAATGTCGCCTCAGTGGCTATGCCCTGGGCTGGTCCATGCTCCACCTCACCATCGCCAAACAGCAATAGCAGATGATCGCTAAAGCGCAGCGCAAGGTTCACATCATGCATTACCAGAATAACCAAGCCACCCTGGCTTTTCCACTGCTGCACCATCCCGCCAAGCACTGCGACCTGATGGTGCATATCCAGATGGTTGCCAGGCTCATCCAGCAGAACACATTCGGACTCCTGGACGAAGACTGCAGCGAGATCCACCCGGCGCCGTTCACCACCCGATAAAGAAGACATACTGCGTTCCGCCAGGTGCACCATGCCTACGCGTTCCAGTGCGGCCATCGCCTTATCGCGGTCGTGCGCGCCCTCCCCTCGCAGGGGGCTGATCCACGGATGGCGGCCGGTCAGCACGGTCTCAAGCACTGTAGTCGGAAATAGTGTTTCGCTGTCCTGAAACAACATGCTGAGTTGCTGTGCCCGCTTCCGCCGCGCGACCCTTTGAACCGGCCGCCCATTGAGTCGAACGTTGCCCGAGTTCGGAGGCCGGAGTCCCGCCAGAGTTTTAAGGAGGGTAGTTTTGCCAACCCCATTACACCCCAGCACACACCAGACCTGACCGGTCGAGAATTCAAGATCAAGGCCCTGGCAGATCCGGGTACCGCTGATCTCAATACTGAGATTTTGCAACATGATCGACATCAGTGAACCACCGGAGCCGTACTGCGGCGCAGCAATAGGAGAAACAACGGCACCCCCACAAACGCGGTAATCACGCCTACGGGTAACTGGATTGGAGCAAGGAGGGTTCTGGAAAACATTTCTGCCAGCACCAGCAGGCTGCCGCCTCCCAGTACCGAGGCCGGTATCACAAAACGGTGATCGGACCCGCCCCATATACGCACCAGGTGAGGCACCACCAACCCCACAAAGCCAATCGCGCCTGCAAGGGTCACGGCCGATGCCGTCAGGATACCAGCCACCAGAAACAAACCCAGTCGAACCAGTCCAGTATCGATGCCTAATGACTGTGCGCGTAACTCGCCTAAGGTCAACACATTGAGGCTTCGGGCAGAAATGAGCGCAATGATCAGGGCGCCAGCCAGTATTCCACTTCGAAGTCCGCCAGGATATGATTCATGCACATCTCCCATGAGCCAGAACAACATCCCACGAAGATGGGTGTCCGGGCTGACAACAAGAATAAAACTCACGGCCGCCCCCCACCCTGCGGCCAATACCACTCCGGTCAACAGTAAACGGGTAGTCGACCAGTCGCCCTGCCCACGAGAGAGCATAAAAACCAACGCCATAGAGCTAAGCGCTCCGCCCGCGGCTGCCAATGAAACCCAGCCCTGGTGCCAGCCGAGCATCATCGCCAACAAGGCGGCGACGGCGGCGCCTCCGGAAACCCCCAGCACATAGGGATCCGCGAGCGGGTTGCGCAACAGCACCTGCATCAGCGTCCCGGCAAGACCCAAAAGCCCGCCTACCACAAATGCATTCAATGCCCGTGGCAAACGCAGTTGGACTACGACAGCATAATCCACCGATAGATGCTCGCCACGAACTCCAGCGAGCACTTCAGCCCACTCGATAGAAACACTGCCCATAGTCAAGGCGAGAACGAAAGCTGTAAGGGTGATAAAACCCAAAATGGAAAGTTTCAAAAAGAAGGTTGTGGCGGCTTTTGGCATAGCGAGGAGTCGCTCGTTTGCGTGATGCTATGGCGTGATTATAGTGAGTCACAAAGATTAGCTGTGCCTGGGACCATGGCGCCTGTGAGACGTATCCATGCTTGAAAAAATTAGGGGATTAAGCGACCATTCACCATGGTGTTGGTCCCAATCGGGGTTAAAAGGGAACTAAGGTGCACAGTACCATGTGCAAACCTAGGCTGTACCCGCAACTGTAGGCGGCCAGCAGAGAATCAAATGTGCCACTGGCAAAGCGCCGGGAAGGTCGACTCTCTGCATTGATCCGCAAGCCAGGAGACCTGCCCGCACCGGCGTCGTTTATCTCGGATCGGGAAAAGTCTGAGGTGCGAAACCACCGCGGTGGGCGACGCGAAACGTCGTTCCAAAGCAGAGGATTCGCCATGAGACGAGGAGTGATTTCCAGTATCGATAAGCGGCCAATTGACCTGGTCACAGGCACAAATGTGGTCAACTTGTGAGGACTCGCGCACTACTCCCTGCGGTCCTGGCGTCAACCGCGCTACACGCCGGTTTAGCGGTCCTTTGGACCACTGTAGCTCCCGTTCCGTCGCTCGATCCTGCAATGCCATTTCGCACGCAGATCGAAGCTGTACTTATTGATGAAGCTAAGGACCTGGGTGACACTCCTTTGCCATCCGTGGCAGCGCCTGACTCCCACGCCCTTTCAAACCAGATCGACCTTTTGAAAAAAGAGAACGATCAACTTAAAACGCTCACTGAGTCATTACAAACAAGACTGGTGCAGAACCAGCATGACCTGACCCAAGTGCAATCTGAAAATGAAGAGCTAAAGGCCGCCGTAGTTGCCCTTGAGCAAAATCATTCTGATCTGGAATCTGACAGAACACAGTTGCAACAACAGGTTGCGACAATGGCCGAAAGCTACGAGCACCTCGTCGAAGAAAAAACGGCTCTGGCGCAGGACAATCGCAGGAATGCAGCCAACCTTGTCTTGACCAAACTGGAAAAAGATCAGCTGGCAGAAGAAAAAACCGCTATCCAAGACGATTTAACCAGAGCCGGCGAGCACCATGACCAGCTAAAAACCCAGAACACCTCACTACTAGCCGCACAGGCAGATCTCAAAAACCAGGCAGCCTTTTTGCAACGAAACGACAGCAAGCTTCGGGATGAGGTAGCAGCTTTAACTACGACGATCGTCAAACTGACTACAACGCGCGATAGCCTGGCCGAAAAAAACGCCGGAACTGCGCAAGCCGCGAAAAGCCTTGCGGCAGAGCTTGCTACAGAGCGTCAGGGAAAAGAGCGGCTGGCCAAGGAAAAGACTGCTCTCGATGATCGCTTTATCAAAAGCCAGGAACAGCGCGCCCAACTGGTTGCCAAGAAAGCCGAGTTGACGAACGCCAATACATTGTTGGAGGGGCAGATTGCAGCCCTACGCCAGGGCGACAATGACGATAGACGCCAAAGAGCCACACTTAAAGCTGCGATCACTGAACTAACCCAATCGCGTGATCGGCTGATAGACCAAAACGTCGAACTAGTAACCCGTCTTGAAATCAGTGACGAGGAGGCTGCAGCGCTTCGG
>JAPKAJ010000378.1 GCA_028825345.1 Arenicellales bacterium
TCATCGCCGCTAACGTATCGCCGCCGGAGTTTATGATGCCATCACATGCGCGCAGACTATAAGTCGTGGCTTCAGTAAGATGCTGGCCGAACTTTGCGATGTGCTCCGGGAAGGCGAGCGCCTGGAAGGTCTCAAATGCCTGGGTTAGGTCAGCAGCAAAAGGGGAGATTAATTCCGCCAGTTGGTCGAGGCGTGAGGGGTGCATATTTCGCTGCACCTGTTCAAAGGCTTCCATCGTGGTGAGCAACCGGGGGGCAAGCTCAGTTATGCCGGCGAGCAGATCGTCATCGTTCGAAGCCATGGATTCCCTGGGAAATTCCAGTGTCAATCGGGCAGTATACGGTAAGCAGAAAAGGCTCTACAGTCCTGAGGGTAGGTGATATAAACCACATTTTTCAAAGAATGGTCAGGTACGGCATTTGCTGATGTTCTTTCAAAGTTAGGCCGGTGATCCTTTGGATGGTTAATGACTGTAGTGGGCTGGGTCTACAGGCTTACAGGCGATCGGGTCAATCCCTGCAGCTATAACGTTTCAGTAGCCCAGCGCTTTATCGATTACACCTTCAAGTGGTTCATCGTTGACCAGATTTAACAGGTTGCGCACGAACCGATCGATATTGCGCTGCGCCCGGAACTGGCTTGCACCCGCCGTATGCGGGGTCATCACAACATTAGGCATGGACCAGAGGGGTGAGCTCTCCGGCAACGGTTCCCGGGGCGCCACATCCAGAGCGGCACCTCCTATTTTGTTCGTTTGTAATGCCTTGACAAGATCCTCTTCCACCATGACCTCCCCGCGGGTGACATTGACAAGGAATGCGCTGTCCTTCATCGCATCGAACGCGGATTCATCGAACAGGTCACGGGTTTCATTTGTTAGCGGGCAACAGATACTTAGTACATCTGAGCTCGCCAAAAACTCCTCAAATCTGTCCGGTACATAGATATCGCTCACCTCATCTGAAAGTGGTATCTGGTCGCGATCCAATGCGATGCAATTCATGCCAAACGCGGCCGCTCGCCTGGCGACAGCCCGACCCGTTCCGCCGAACCCAAAGATGCCCATCGTCGCGCCGGAGAGTTCGATCTCCTTAAAACGCATCTCAGGACGATGGTTCCAGCTGTCTGCGCCGAACCTGAGAGCTGTTGCTAACTGTCGGGTTAACATCAACAGCAGGCCGAAAGCATGATCTGCAAGGTGTTCACCCACGAGACCTTTCTCACTCGTCAGAACGATTTCACTTTCTACAAATTCCGGATAGAGGAACATGTCTACGCCGGATGCAATAGCGTGTACCCACCTGAGATTCGGCGCCGCCTGAAAAAGCGATTTAGGGACCAGCCCCAGTATCACCTCAGCATCAGCGGCATGCAGGGCTGCCTCTTTCTGGCTGGTCACGACAATTTGAGGGTTGTCACCGGCGGCTTGCCTTATCGCCTCCAGGTTCTGGTCACTGACTTCCGGGAGCGTCAAACCAGGGATTATCAGGATCTTCACAGCGTCACCTCAAGCGTAACCTTTCCCAGACCAGCGAAGTCGCCACACCAGACGCTGGGTTCAGACACGGTGGCCCTGGTAAAGGAGCCTGTTATCACAAGTTCGCCAGCCTGCAAACCGCGATCGAAACGATGTAACCGGTTAATCAGCGCTGCAATTGATACGAAATGGTCGTCGATATGACCGGATGCCGCAACTTCTTGCACAATCTCACCATTTTTCTCTAACTGGACGTTGAGTTGTTCGTAAGGTCGATCCACGTCCTGGAAATCACCAACAACAATGCCCCACTGGGAAAGATTATCTGCGATCCTGATGCCATTAGATCCAGGCTGTTTCAGACGGTGCTGGTTAAGTTCGAACCCCGGCGCAACGCCGTCTACTACCTCCCTCGCACGTTCCGCGTTTACTCCTGAGGCTTTGATGCTCTTGCCGACTCGAAACACCAGTTCATTTTCCACGCCGAGGTTCCTGATGAGCGGGAGGCTTGCACCGGATTGCAGCACTCGACTCTCTAGTATAAATCCAAAAGGTCGAACCCCGGGACCAAAGGCATTTCTCGCGGCACCGGAAGTTAATCCGACCTTGTAGCCCGCCAGATGCTCGCCTGTGGACTGCCACTTGCCAAGCAGCTCAATTTGCAGAAGCTGACCTTCATCTATCTCAAGATCAGGCAGTTCGGCAGTAATTTCTCCGGATTGCGCGCCCTCCCAGATAGTGTCGATTAATTCCGTCATGGCTTCCACCATATTGTAATCGGAAGGCCGAGACAATCAGCCTGACTTGTATGGATGTACCAATCGCGCTAGTTTTGGCCAACACGCATCGTGGAGACAATAATGCGCAACGGGTATCGGGTTCTGGACACGGACTGCCATCAGATCGAACCGCCTGGAATGTGGGCGGAGTACATTGACGTTGAA
>JAPKAJ010000379.1 GCA_028825345.1 Arenicellales bacterium
TCATCTGCTCCGTTACTTGATACCATTCTTCTCTTACTTGTCTCCGTATTAAAAATACCTTGAATAAAAAACTGGCGTAAGCGCTAACGCCCACGATCGTTATCCAGTTCAACAGCAAAAGCAGCCGCCGGTAAGCAAAACCCAGCGGGAAGTTCGAATCAGGTGCTCGGCACCGGGGCGGTAGATAGATGAGACAGCGCTTACAACGCCCAGCAGTACCGAAACCGCTGTCCCGAGGGGGTCGTGAATATCAATTGCCGCAGCCAGCAGGGCTATTGAACAACGCCATCATAACCGAAATGAGCTCCTTGAAGGCTGCCACCACTGCTGCAGGGTCAAACCTCTTTGAGTCCGATCATGCCTGGCGGGTCATAGTGACACCGCATCGTCGACATTCGACCGTTTCAACACCGCCTTTGGCACCGAATCCAAACTGTTTGCTGATCACACGAAAATCGTGAAATCCCAGCCGGCAGAGCAGTCGGGTGAGCAAAAGTGGCAACTTTGTCATCTCATGAGCTCGCGAAAGCTTGGGGTTGTTGCCTCACTTTCAGTCGGCCAGCAGGCCCTTGATGGCTTCAATCGCGATGATCGGACAAGACGAGCACTGTATTTTGATAACCGAATACCTTTTACTCGCTCTAAATTCTTTGAGTCGAAAAACGCTTGCCCTTGTTCGACCAAATATTCGGCATCGGCAAACTGCTCGTCCAGGCGATCCGCCCATTGGCAATATCGGCGGGATCGGTAGTTGCTTTTGGCAGATGCCACACCTTGCGCCATCAGTACCCCCAAAACCTTGTCGTTGTCTGTTTCACATCAGTGCTGTTATCCCTGATAGCTATTTGACTCTGTCCTTTTGTATTGTATTTGAATCCACGCCGCGCAGCGCTACCTGCTCTGATGTAGCTTTTTGGCCCAAGGCATCACATCGGCGCCACTTAAGCGCATGGCTACAACCTATTTTTAAAATAACGATTAGGGGGCACAATTAGTTTTATTCTTCGTCTTCGCTCTTCTAATTTGTTCCAAAGAATCAAGCAACCTTCGCCTTGTGGCCATCGACTCAGCACAATTAGACGGCAAGCTCGTCCAGGAATTGAACTAACGCACTGTTTACCTCATCGGCATGTGTCATGTTGGGTGCGTGGCCTGCGCCTTGGATTCGTACCAGGCCGTGACAATCAGGCACAGCGGCTGCCACGGCTTGCGCCTTGTCAATGGTGATAGCCATATCATCCGTCCCGTGAACGACCAACACTGGACAGGTGATATCCGGCAACCGAGCGGTAATATCGTCACGTGACAGCAGCGTCTGGGCAGGATGCATTAATGACGAGCGCTCACGCGCCTCCCAGACTGGCAGCCATTTCTGAGTCAGAGCAGGCTCGCCGAACAAAAGGTTGCCGACAAACTGGCCGACTTCGCCTGACGGCCCATTGCTTTGCCACTGATCGAATACCTGGCGGTAGCCTTCTTTTTCTTCGTCTGTATTGATACCGGCCTCACTACCGATCAGAACCAAACCCCGTACCCGCTCTTTGCAAGACAATGCCGCGCGCAGTGACAGAAAACCGCCTTGACTCATTCCCACAAATACCGCTTGATCTATTTGTAGATAATCCAGTAGCGCCAGCGCATCGTGTGCTGAATCCCAATAGCTGAACGGACCAGGTGCCGGTGTCTTTCCAAATCCCCGCTGATCCCAGGCGATACATCTGAATTGTTTTAACAGCATCTCAACCTGTGCGTCGAACATCGTATGGTCCATGAAGAACCCATGCGCGAATATCACGGCCGGATGATTACCACCAGAGTCGGCGTAATAAATTAACTGGCCATTGACCTTGGCAATGGGCACGGTACGCCCTCCTATCGATGAGATAGTCCGAAAATAAACATCATAGAACAAGACCCCTGGTTATGGTCTATTTTGGGGGGTAAAACAAATACAATAAAACACTGCCAAACACACTCGTTCACAGGTATGGTAACGCTATCAAGCCCCACCAGCCCCGCATAAAAGAAGTATTACGGGCGGCCAAGAGTATCGAACCAATGCGCACAGACCACCTATGAACAGAGCCTTTGTCAGAGAAGCTGATGGTGATGATGTCGTCGAACCACTATACGAGCGACAACACAGTGATCTCCCAAACTACATCACACCTGAGGGTCTTTTACATCTGAAAAACAAAATCCGGGTTCTGGAAAATAATATAGCCGCCCTGTCGAAAACAGATACGCTGGAGAAAAAATCTCAAATTGCCCGGGCACAACGCGATTTGCGTTATCTTGTGGAGCGAGTACGCAGAGCACAACCTGTCACGCCACCAGCATCACCTGAAAAGGTCCAATTTGGCGTCACTGCTGTACTTGAGGACGAAACAGGTCAGTCGTACAGTTTCACCCTGGTTG
>JAPKAJ010000380.1 GCA_028825345.1 Arenicellales bacterium
TGATCGCCCAGCCTACCCGATGCCACCATTACCAATACAGCCTTGGGGAGAGCGAGTCGCTGGAGCACACCATCGGTTAGGTTGGCACTGGTGGCCTGGAAGTAACGCGATTACCTCGCAGCCTTATCAAGGTCGTCGTCCTTGCGTCCAAAGAAGCACCTGTCGAGCAGGATGCAACGAAGGAGCCAAGGGTTCGGTTGATCAGAGTATCTGGCCCAAAGCGATTAAGTCAGGGGCTAAACTAATGACCGGCGTACGAGTCTCACGCCTGTTAGTTGATAAGAAGGGGCGTGCCAATGGAGCGCTATTCGTTGATACTGAGGGGCGCACCCGACGGATCAAGGCGGATGTTGTAATTATGGCGGCTCATGCAATTGGCACTGCTCGATTACTGTTGAAATCGACCAGTCATGCTTGGCCTGATGGATTGGCAAACTCATCAGGGCAAATTGGGCGCAACCTGATGATGCATCCCTTGAGCAGAATGGTAGGATTTTTCGATGAGCCTATGTGTAGTTGGCAAGGTCATTGGGGGCAGAGTATTTATTCTCTGGAATTCGCTGAGACACGGGCTGATAATGATTTTGTTCGGGGTTCGAAATGGAACTTATCGCCAACAGGCGGGCCCTTGACTGCAGCGCTTTATCCCCTGGACTCTGTGCAACCAATTGGCAAGAACTTACATGAGCGTGTTGATAAATGGTTGGGTCGCTCAGCCCTTTGGGGGATGACTGGCGAGGATTTGCCACATCCCGATAATCACTTGACACTGGATAAGGATCAGTTAGATGCGGATGGCGATGGTTTGCCAAGATTGGCCTACAAGACGACAGAGAATAGCAAAAGAATGTTGGAGTTTATGAGCAAACGTGCCCGCGAGTCGCTTCTCGAAGCAGGAGCTTATGAAGTGGCCAAGCAGACTCTTGCCCCAGAGGCGGGTTGGCACGCGCTTGGCACTTGCCGAATGGGGGACGACCCATTGAACTCTGTTGTTGATAGATGGAATTGCTGTCACGATATTCCCAATTTATTGATTGTGGATGGTAGTGTTTTCCCAACAAGTTCGTGCGTGAATCCGGCAGCGACTATTGCGGCCGTCGCTGCTAGGGCAGCGAATCACCTCATTAGCCATCGCCAAGAATATTAATGCGATCCAATACCTTTTGGATAAGGATAAAACTTTGTGATTAACGAAAAATCCCAAGAGTTAATGACCAACCTGGCAAGATACCTCTTGCCAGGTAGCCAATCACAGCCACCCGCAGTGGACCTCAATATCTCGGGTCCACCACTGGAGCGTGTGCTTGCTGTTCGCCCGGACCTTGAATCCGTAGTAACGGCGATTCTGGAACGTTTCGAGGAGTCAGGAGAGTGTGAAACTGCAAATTTTGTCGATTCCTTATCTGCGTCTGATTTAAGAAGTCTCCTCACTGTGCTCTGTGGTGCATACTTTCTCTTGCCAGAAGTTCGAAAGGCTGTTGGATATGGTGGTCAACAGGCTCTTACGCCAGCCCGCGGCGGGTTTGGTGCTGAAGAGTTGGTTGTTTCACAGATGGGAAAGGCTAAGCGTTATCGAACACCGCCAAGTGTCGAGTCTGTTCCAAGTATGACGGTAGACCTAATCCCAGAGTAGTATTTGATTATGGCTCATGTTGTTAAACAGTCTATGAAAGTTGTCAACGTCAATGACAAGATGCAGCAACATTACAGCTACAAACTGGTTGAAGACGAGGGTAAGAATTTTCATCCCGATTTCAAGCCTGGACTCAGTCCCGCCGAAATGTTGGAGCTCGGGGTGTTTGGTGGGAAATATTTAACTGATTGCCGATCCGAGTTTCCGAGTCACTGGTTTACCAATGCTAAACTCAACTCCGACAAAAAAGATATCAGCCTGAATTACTATGCGGTAGACGCATCCCAATCTCTGCGTGAATGGCAAGCGAAAGGTTGGATCCATTCACAAGATCCACGCGGCTGGTTTCAATGGTATTGCCGCTATTTTCTGGGCAGGCGCACGCCAGCAGAAGATGCACGACAAGTAAAACGCTGGAAAGCCTTTTCCCGCCATGTCGGAGCGGTTAAAAAATATTGCGACCGTGGTGACTGGAGTTGCCGAAAAAAACAACGGCAGGCGCTTTTACACTGGGCCTATGATTCCACGCAGTTGTAAGCAAGCCGACTTCGTTATCAGGGTGCAATCTGGCAGATGGCCAGAGGTTCGTTAAACCCCTTTAACTGGGCCTCGCGTTCACGCGATTCGTAGCGCAGTAGTATTGAGTAGCTATCACTATAAATTCGAGAATTGCTCTTAGGTATGAAGAAGTTTTTCGAGTATAGGCAGCATTAACACCCCTTCCTGCCACAATCTGCTATCAACACTTGGCCGCTATCAATAGTGGAGCGC
>JAPKAJ010000075.1 GCA_028825345.1 Arenicellales bacterium
GCCAAAACTCCCGGTAATAACTTGGGAAAGCGTAACTGATTCCACATAAACACAGGCAGCGTTGGATTAGTGCTGCCAAGAAAAAATGCCATGATAAATTCATCGAAAGAAATAGTAAAAGTTAACAACAAGCTGGCGACTATCCCGGGCAACACATTAGGAAAAGTCACCCGCCAGAACGTCCACCAGGCATTCTCACCAAGATCGTAGGAAGCCTCTTCCAAAGACCGGTCAAAGCCCTCAAAACGTGACATCAGTACGACCATGGCAAACGGAACACAAAGCAGAATATGCCCCGCTGCAATACTTACCAGGCCCAGTGAGCCCCCCATCCGCAGGATAACAATCAGCATCGCCATGGCCAGTATGATCTCGGGCACGACCAACGGCAGCATGATCATACCTACCACGGGCTTTTGTCCGGGAAGCCGGTACCGGGTCACAGCCCGGGCACCCAGTATGCCCAGAACGGTGCTGATCAAGGCGGTCATAATGCCGACCTTGAGACTATTCACTAGGGCACGGTGCAATGCCTCGTTGGCAAACATGGCCTGATACCACTGTAGAGTCCATCCGCGGAGGGGGAAGCTGATATAGATCGAATCGTTGAATGAAAACAGCGGTAAAAAAAGCACCGGAGCATACAGGTATGCCACATAGATCACCGCATACGCACCAAGAGCCCGCGCCGCAAAATTCATATTGCGGTTCATGAGTGACGCCCACTGAGGCGCCGGGCGGCCCAGACAAAGACTGCCACCAGTACCGCGACGATAGTCATCGAGGTTAACGAGATCGCGGCACCCGATGGCCAGTTGCTACCTCGGCCAAATTGAAACTGGATTACATTGGCAATCATGTATCCATCGGAACCGCCTACCAGTGAGGGTGTAACGTAATCTCCTACCGTGGGAATAAAAATCAGAACAGATGCCGCCAGGATACCGGGCAATGCCAACGGCAGTACAACGCGAACAAACCGCATGAATGGGCTATCGCCAAGATCAGTTGCCGCCTCAAGTACAGAGCGGTCGATTTTTTCAAGGGAAACATAAATCGGCAAAATGGCGACAGTCGCCCAAGCATGGGTCAGAGTAATCACTACCGCTGTCGGGTTATACATCAGAAAAGTCAGTGGCTCGCTTATAGCGCCCAGTGACATCAATCCTGAGTTGATCGCGCCGTTGTAACCGAGAATTACTTTCCACGCAAAAACCCGCAGCAGATAACTTGTCCAAAATGGCAACGTCACCAGGATAATCCACACCATTTTGTGGCGTTTAACATAAAACGCGATGAAGTACGCCAGGGGAAACGCCATCACCACTGTAGCAAACGTCGTCAATCCCGAGATACCTAACGAGCGCAAAAAGAGCACGCGATACATATCCCGGGTAAGGGCCTCCACGTAATTCTGCATGGTGCCGCTCATGTCAAATGACATGTGACCGGTCTGTTGCCAGAAACTCAAGACCCCCATCGCCAGGATAGGAATACACATGAGAGCCCCAACGAGACCCAGCGTTGGAGAGAGCAGTAGATATCCACGCAGAGCCGGACGGCGGTTCAGAGAACTGCGGAGCCGATCCAGAGGCTTCGAAGTGGCACTATTCATCAAACCTGCACTGTAAAAAGACCGGTCATTGGTAAAGTAGGGCGAATCGCATTTCTTAGCTCTATCTTTGGCTAGGCCAGTCACCCAGAGCGGCAAGCAACCTGAGAGTTGGAGAGCATACGGGCCCTAAACTTGTAGCTCTTTTAGGGGCTTAAGACGAGACCAAGCGCTGCCTGGTTGAACCCCGGCAGCGCTTGGTACAAGATCAAAACCCGGTTTTAATGGCCTCAAAGTCTCGGTTAATCCGAGTCTCTACCTCATCAGACTGAGGTACTCCCATATTCCCAGAATTGAGGTAAGCAATCGGATCTTTATCCAACCCCAGTTGCGCGAGGATTCCTGGATCAGCCATCTTGAACGACTCGGCATTGGAATGGCCATAACCCCAGTAATCAATGACATATACGCCGGTCTCGCGTGATGTCATCGCATTCACAATATCGTAGGCTCCATCCAGATTGGGCGCGTCCTTGTGCATCATCAGACCACAACACCAGGTCAGGGCACCCTCCTTCGGGCTGGCAAAACGGACCTGGTGGCCTTCTCCAGCCAGAGCGACCGGGGTCTCGTTCCAGGTAATGGCCATCACGATCTCGCCTGACGCGATCGCTTGCTGCAAAGAAGTCATATCGTTGGTAAACATTCGAATCTGAGGTCGCAGTTTTTTCATGAGCACATTGGTTTTGTCGATGTCTGCCCCGGTTAATGGCTTCCCGATATCAACCCCGGCAAGAACCGCCATGCAATACCAGGTATCTGCGGCGCTATCGATAACTGCGATGCGTCCTTTATAACGAGGATCAAAGAGCATCTCCCAGGATTCTTCTTTACCCTGAAGGTCAACAAGGTCCGTACGATAAGTAATCGATGTGGCGCCCCAGTCAAAAGGCATAAACCACTGACCTGCACCTTCATTGCTGCCCGGCAGGTTTACCAGTTCACCAAAAAGATCCCCATAGTGCTCCAGACGCCCTTTGTCCATCGCCTGAAACATGCCTGAATCTTTCCATCGCGGTATATCGTTAGAGCAGGGGTGTGTAATATCAACCACAAACCCTGCTTTCATCTTGGTAAAGCCTTCCTCGGCATCACCGTACGTGACGAAATTTGGCGGACCGCCATGCTTGGCAATGTAAGGAGCAAACATGCCCTCATCGTCATACCCTCCCCACGTAAAATAGGTCGCGTTATCTGCCGCAGCAGCTGATCGAACCCCTAACGGCATTGCGCTCACGGCGAAACCCATGGCGCCCAATGCTTTTAGCGCATCTCGGCGTGTGTATTGTCCATCTCGAAGACGGGCAATAAATTCATTGCTTTTTTTCACCGGTATCCTCCTTTATTTTGGTTTATTTCCCAATACTGCGCCGTTTTTGGGCAATATTCCCCAAGTAGGCTAATCCAAACGGTCAAGCCTGTCCAGCCCTGCCGCCTTAGATAACCATCAGCAGTTACAATCGCGCTCCTGATGGAGTTGTCTCACCCTGAAATATTCAAGGCCTATGACATTAGAGGCGTGGTCGGGCAGTCTTTGACCCACGAAATCGTTGAGCAGATCGGCAGGGCTATTGGAACGGAGGCACTGAATGCGGGTGACAGCGCTGTGGTGGTCGGCCGCGATGGCCGTATCTCCGGGCCTGGAATTGCTTCGGCTTTGATGGACGGCATCTGCGCTGTCGGGTGCAATACCGTCGATATCGGCATGGTTCCCACGCCGTTTACCTACTTTTCCAGCCACGAGCTTGGAATTGGCTCCGTAGTATCGGTCACCGGCAGTCATAACCCGCCCGATTACAACGGGCTCAAAGTCATGATCGGTACCCACACCCTCGCTGCAGAGCGCATTCAGGCCCTGCGAGAACGAATAGTGGCGCAGGACTTCTCAAAAGGTACTGGCCAGCGCCAGTCCCACGATATCGTGCCGGCCTACATTGATCGCGTTGTCGGGGATATCAAGCTGGATCGACCGCTTCGGATCGTGACTGACTGTGGCAACGGGGTTGCCGGCATGGCGGCTCCCGGGTTATTACGCGACATCGGCTGTGAGGTAAGCGAGCTTTTCAGCGAGGTCGATGGCAATTTTCCCAATCACCACCCGGACCCCAGTGTGGCGAAGAATCTCGCCACGCTGATCGACACCGTACAACGGGAGAACGCCGACCTGGGCCTGGCCTTCGATGGCGACGGCGATCGCCTGGGTGTCGTTTCCGGCACGGGGCAGATCATCTGGCCGGACCGGCAAATGATCCTTTTTGCTAAGGATATCCTCTCGCGTAATCCCGGCGCGCAAATCGTTTACGACGTCAAGTGCTCACGACTACTGCCAAGAGCGATTGAACAAGCGGGTGGTAGACCTTTGATGTGGAAAACCGGTCACTCGTTTATCAAGGGAAAAATCCGGGAAACCGGTGCAGCACTGGGAGGCGAGATGAGTGGACACCTGTTCTTTAAGGAACGCTGGTACGGCTTCGATGACGCTATATATGCAGCGGCGCGACTGTGCGAGTTATTGTCCCGGCGCAGCGAGTCACCCAGTGAGGTGTTCTCCCAAATTCCAGATACCGTCAATACCCCGGAATTGCGATTGGAGATGAACGAAGGGGAGCACCACCAACTCATCCTTGAACTGGTGGCACAGGGTAAATTTGAAGGCGGTCAAACCTGCAAGATCGACGGCATTCGTGTGGACTTCGATGATGGCTTTGGCCTCGCTCGCGCTTCCAATACCACATCTACTGTCATCTTGCGTTTTGAGGCCGATACCCAAGAAGGCCTCGAGCGCATCCAGACCTGTTATCGCGAACAGATTCTAGCCTTAAGGCCAAAAATTCAACTTCCCTTCTGATTCTCGCCGATAGATGTTCAGCTGTTACTCGTGACCAACCAGGCGAGCCTCAGGAATTCTCTGGCGTAAGCTTTCCGCCATAGTTGCAATCAGGCCGAATTCAGGAATCAGCGTTACCCACAACAGGTTAAGAGGAACGTTGAGATCAGCAAACACCACCTGCCGGTATTGTCCCAACACTGCCTGAAGCCCCGCGATCCGATCGCCAAAATCAGCTCGCGACAAATCGCGAAGACCGGGGATCAGCATCATGCAATCGCTATACGCGACACCGTCCTCGTCGCGCGTGGGTGCGCGGGTGTAAAGTGGCCCACTTGCGCTAAGCGCCAGCTTATCGGCTTGGCGAATCTGTAGCTTCATCTATCCGAATCAACGATCAGATGGACTCGCGAGGAAGCATTATTCATGGATAACCTCAATCGCCGTAGGACGCTTGTATCCGCGCGGCAATGCACGACCCCGTTGTGCCCGGGCACCGATAAAATTCTCAACATCGGAAGGTTTAAGACGCATATGCTGTTTGCCAGCGTATAACTGCAAGCTATCCCCTTCACGGAAAACGGCAATACCAACCAATTTCTCTTCGCCCGATTTGTAGCGAGAGGCCGGAATATTAACCAGCTTGACTCCTTTGCCACGCGAAAGCAGGGGCAATTCGGCCAGTGGGAAAATCAGCAAACGACCACTGTCAGTGATGGCGCATACCCAATCATCTTCGTAGTCAAACACCCGTTGGGGAGATAGTACTCCGGCACCGCGGGCGCTCAACACGGCTTTGCCTGACTTGTTGCGTGTTAGCAGTTCCTCAAAGGTGGCAACGAAACCGTAGCCGGCGTCTGAGGCCAACAGATAACGGCTATCGTTGTCGCCGATCATAACGCCGCAAAAACTCGCGCCCGCTGGCGTCTTGAGCTGCTTGCCCACAGGCTCACCCATGCCCCGGGCAGAAGGCAACTCATGAGAGCGCAGGCCGTATACCCGGCCCGTGGAGTCAATACATAACAGCGGCTGGTTGGTCCGGCCAGTACCCGAGTGCAGGTAACCGTCCTCACCTCGGTAGGATAATTCACGGGGATCAACCTCGGTACCCTTGGCTGCGCGGATCCAGCCCTTGCGTGACAATACCACGGTAATCGGCTCGGCCGGAATCAGCGCGGTTTCACTCAGCGCCTGGGCGGCCTCACGTTTAACCAGGGGCGAGCGTCGCTCATCGCCGAAATCCTCAGCATCAGCCAGCAGTTCCTCGCGGACCACCTTCTTCAAGCGATCGCGTGATTTGAGGATCTTTTGCAGCTCAGTCTTTTCACGGGCCAGTTCGTGCTGCTCACCATTTATTTTCATCTCCTCAAGACGGGCAAGATGGCGCAACTTCAGTTCGAGGATTGACTCAGCCTGGGTATCGCTCAATTTGAAGCGTTTCATTAATGCCTGCTTGGGCCCTTCTTCTTCTCGAATAATACGGATGACCGCATCGATATTCAGGTAGACAATCAGCAGGCCATCAAGCACATGCAACCGCTTAAGTACCCGTTCGAGACGAAACTCAAGCCGTCGTTTGACAGTGTCAAGCCGAAAATCCAGCCATTCCTTTAGTAATGACTTGAGATCGAAGACACGGGGTCGCCCATCGAGTCCAATGATATTCATGTTGACCCGGTGACTCTGCTCAAGCGCTGTTGTGGCAAACAGGTGATCCATCAAAGCTTTGCGATCGACTCGGTTGGAGCGTGGTTCGATAACCAACCGGGTAGGGTTCTCGTGATCTGATTCATCGCGGATGTCATCGACGATCGGCAGCTTCTTCGCTATCATCTGAGCGGCAACCTGCTCTATCACCCGCTCACCAGATACCTGGTAGGGCAGCGCACTGACAACGATGTTGCCTGCCTCTTCCTCCCAGACAGCCCGCTGGCGAATCGAGCCATAGCCTGTACGGTAGATTTGCCGAATTTCATCGGATGGAGTGATAATCTCAGCAGCGGTTGGAAAGTCTGGCCCCTGGATGTGCTCGCACAATTGCTCGATGCTGGTGCGGCTATTGTCTAACAAGCGAATGCAGGCCGTGACCACCTCACGCAGATTGTGCGGCAGAATATCTGTTGCCATGCCAACGGCTATTCCCGAACTGCCGTTGAGTAACACGTTCGGCAACCGCGCTGGCAAGAACTTTGGCTCGTGCAAAGTGCCATCGAAGTTAAGGCCCCACTCTACGGTACCCTGCCCCAATTCCGACAGCAGCATTTCTGCAAAACGCGAAAGTCGGGCCTCGGTATAACGCATCGCGGCGAAGGATCGGGGATCATCCTGAGAACCCCAGTTGCCCTGACCATCTACCAGCGGATAGCGGAAACTGAACCATTGCGCCATCAACACCATGGCCTCGTAACACGCGCTATCGCCATGCGGGTGAAATTTGCCGAGCACGTCACCCACCGTCCGGGCAGACTTCTTGTACTTGGCCGTAGCGGCCAGTCCGAGTTCGGACATCGCGTAAACAATCCGCCGCTGTACCGGTTTGAGGCCATCAGTCAGGTGGGGTAGCGCCCGATCCAGAACTACATACATTGAGTAATTGAGATAGGAGCGCTCGGTAAAATCTGCCACAGAGACCGTTTCCAACTTACGCTGGACCGGGCTTTTTACGGCAAGCGAAGATCGGGATTTTTTTCGTGTCGTGGTGCGGCGGGTATTAGGTGTCATAGCAAAGCTCGAACATGGCTGTGGCAGAATATGCGGGCCACAAAGACGCCCGCCTCTTTGGTGAGATTATAGTCATCCGCAGCTTTGGACTTTGCTCGCAATGGAAGATAACAAGATTCCACTTCGCCTGGCTGACGGTTCAGCGCCGATGACGGCCGAGGCATTGCTGGACCAGTTACGCTCGCTTGGTATCAGTGTGCCGACAATCGAACACCCTCCGATGGTTACCGTTAAGGACAGCAAGGCCATGCGCGTTACTCCGGGCGGCGCTGGTGATATTAAAAACCTATTCGTACGCAACAAGAAGGGGCAAATGTGGCTGATTACCTGCCAAGAAGACCGGCAAATCCACCTAAAGGCGCTTGCTACGGCCCTGGGTGCCGGGCGATTCTCTTTTGCTTCACACCAACGTCTGATGCTCTACCTTGGGGTCGCTCCCGGCGCTGTCTCGCCACTAGCCCTGATCAATGATCGGCAGCGATCGGTCACGTTCGTCATTGATAACGCCCTTTTAGCCTGTGAGACTATCTACCTGCACCCACTGGACAATACCCAGACCACCACCATGACAAGCTGCGACCTGATGGATTTTATTGCCCAGACCGGACACCCTGCGCACACAATCACTTTTGATTCAGATGGCGTACACTGCGACGACCCCCTTTCTGGAGAGTCCCGTTAATGAATTTTGACCCAGCCCGAATGAGCCTGGCAGCCATTGCCCGGGCGTTACGCGACGGAACTCTGCGCGCGGCCGCTTTAGTTGAGGCCTGTATCGAGAAACGCGATCCATCACTTGGCGCCTATCGGGAATGGCAGCCCGAACTTGCCCGCGAACAGGCGCACAAAGCAGACGCTGCATTTGCCCAAGCCAAGGACCTGGGAGCACTGCAAGGGATCCCGGTGTCGGTCAAGGATCTTTATGGAGTCACTCAAATGGATATCTTTGCCGGCTCCCCCACCGCGCTGCCCCCATTATGGCGAGCCGAAGGCGCTGTGATTGGAACACTGCGGGCACAACATGCGGTATTTACTGGAAAAACTCACACGGTTGAATTTGCCTTCGGCGGACTGGGCGTCAACACACACTGGGGAACGCCACGCAACCCGTGGGACGCGCAAACACACCGTGTACCGGGAGGCTCCAGCAGTGGCGCGGGGGTAAGCCTGTGCGAGGGTTCGGCATTACTGGCGCTGGGTACCGATACAGCCGGCTCCGTTCGCATACCCGCCAGCATGACAGGCAACGTGGGTCTTAAAACCAGCTACGGGCGATGGCCAATCAATGGCATCTTCCCGTTGAGTCCAACTCTGGACACTGCGGGAACCCTGACTCGGGATGTTGCTGATGCGGTGACTGCCTTTGCAGCAATAGATCCCCACCAGCGCAGTTACGGCCCCCGCCTATCGCGGGAGGTATCTCAATGCAGTGCCAGTGATTTCTGCATTGGCACCGGAGAGGCGGCATTATGGTCAGACTGTGATGAGGGCATCGCAGAGACAGTACAGGTGGCATTGACCGAGTTGGCGGATGCCGGCGTACGTATCATAGAAACGCCGCTACCCGAGGCTACGGCTGCCATCGAACTGCTCAAAGTCGGCAGCGTCGTTTCGGCAGAGATTGATGAACTGCTTTCATCCACCCTGGTGCCGTGGCGTGAAACCCTCGATCCTGTCGTGTCATCTCGCATCCGCGATGGCGGCTCGATCAGCGCCACTGAATATTTGCAGCGTCGCCGCAAATTGCGTGAACTCAGTAGCAGCGCCGCTCAACGGTTTACAGATTGCCAGGTCATGGTCAGTCCAACCGTCGCGATTTCGCCGCCTGCCCTGGAAAAGGTACTGGCCGTCGAACAGTACCGGCCCAGCAACATTGCCGCCTTACGCAATACCTGCCCCGCCAACTACCTTAGCCTGTGTGCGATCACGATCCCGGTGGGGCTCGATGCCCACAGTATGCCGGTAGGCATGCAGTTGATGGCACCGCACAACCATGAGGAACAACTACTGGCGATCGCCACCTGTATTGAAGCGATACTGGGCTCAGGTCGAGAACGCCTCGGTACGCCACCCCTGCCCGTACGCCATTCGCCTTAGACCATGGCCCAAGCGCATCAGCCGACCCGGGTTCGCACTGACGCAAAAGAGTTGATCAGTCAAGGGTACCTGAAGGTTCTCCGGTACGCTCTTCGTCACGAGAAATACGCCGGCGGCTGGACCGATACCCTGACACGCGAAGTTATGGATCGGGGCGGGGTTGCTGCCGTCCTGCCTTTTGATCCGGTACGCCAGGAGGTGGTGCTGGTTGAGCAGTTCCGGGTGGGGGCCTGGGCTAGCGGGTGGCCAACCCCGTGGCTGCTAGAGTGCGTTGCTGGAGTGATCGAGGATGGTGAAAGCGCTGACGAGATGGTACGTCGTGAGGCGCTTGAGGAAGCTGGGTGCGAGTTAGTGGAACTTAAGTTGATCGCCCGCTACTTCTCCTCGCCCGGGGCCTGTTCAGAGATGGTCGATCTTTTTTGTGGCCGTGTCGACAGCACAGCACTCGGCGGCATTCACGGCCTGGCTGACGAAGGCGAGGACATTCTTGCCCGGGTCTGGCCGTTAACCGATGCCTTGGCGTTACTCGATACCGGCGAGATCAGCAACAGTATGACGCTGATTGCATTGCAGTGGCTGACCCTGAACCATCAACGTGTGACGGATGATTGGCTGCAGCAAGACTAAGCCACGACTGAGCTACTAGGATGTCGTTTACAGCGTTAGATCCGGTGGCACAGAAGTGACAGTCTTACCTATTGCGATCGCGGTCGACACATCGCGGACCCATTCGTAATAGATGCCTTTA
>JAPKAJ010000381.1 GCA_028825345.1 Arenicellales bacterium
TATCGAGTGCGCCGATTGTTTAGCTTATTCCAATGGCCTTCGCGCGAATGCTTTATCTTGTTAAAACTGGGTCTTCCCATTGCCGGGACACTGGTACTGGACGCAGGATTTTTCAGCGCGATCGCCTTACTCATGGGCAAGATGGGTTATGTCTGGCTGGCAGCGCATCAGGTAGCAATCAACTACGCCACCGTGGCTTTCATGATTCCGGTCAGCCTGTCGAGCGCTACCATGGCCCGGGTCGGACAGGCCGTGGGCCAGGGTGACTGGGTACTGGCACGGGCACGTGGCTTCCTTGGGATTTCATCGAGCCTGTTGTTGGTATTACCCTCAATTATCCTGGTGCTCGCCGTGCCTCAATGGATAGCGCATCTGTACACGGGCGATGTTGCGGTGATCGAGGCCGCCGTGCCGCTGCTTATGGTAGCCGCTGTTCTGCACATATTCGATGCGACCTATATTACCGCTCAGGGGGCTTTGCGTGGCCTCAAGGATGTAAACGGGCCGATGCTCATTTCGTTGAGTTTCTGGCTTTGTGGCTTGCCAGCGGCCTGGTTTTTTGGGATCGTAAATGACTGGGGCGCGGTGGGCTTGTGGTGGGGCATGATTGTCGGGGTCGCACTTACAGCGGTACTTTTGCTGTGGCGCTTTCATTGGCGCTCGGGATCAATGATCTTGGCCAAAACTGGTTGAATCCTCGGGAAGGCTCGACATCAGTTGAGCGGCGTTGGCAGGTGATAGTAGCGGCAAGTCATGGACACCAGGCTGCCGTTTTCAATTCTTCGGGTGAATCAGTTCAGATTACCTCTTGGTCCACGCCGAACATTTGGTCGTAGCCTTTGGTAGGGAACGTCGTCTAACCGACAGTAGTTGGCTCCAGGCGCTTCGGCATGCAGGATACACTCAGCAATCGGCTCAAAGTCATCTCGAAAATGAACCGTGCTCTTGAGCGCAATAATTTTCAGTTTCTCCAGTTCAATGCCAATATGAGTAAAAATAGCGCGGTCAAGACATTGACAACGTTTGGAGCCGACAACGACACAAACATCTGCCGTATCGTCAACAATTTTGAGCAATGCAGTAGGGCCGATTTTTGCCCTAGCGCCTGCATACATGGCGCCACTGAAGGAAAATCGACCATCGCTGAGCGCAAGCACTTTGAACGTAGCGTGGTAGGGGTCTAGACCCGGAAGTCCAGATTTTCCGCCAAGTTCTACTGAAAAGATTCCGCCGACTCCAAGTGCGTGAGCCTTCGCAGCCGTTTCCGGGTCGTTAAGCAAGCCGAGCACCGCTTTTTGTGCCTTGCAGTCAACCAGCGTTTTTAGCAGTCCCGTCGTATCCGAGGTTGCCCCGGCGCCAGGGTTGTCTTGAACATCAGCAATGACAACGGGCCTTGCGCCATTGGCTGCCATGGCTTTGGAAACGGCAGCGGTTGGCGACAGCAGCGCACTATCAAATAAATCCTCGCTTGCTTTAATGGCTTCGATTAATCGGTCTGCCTCATGATCTGCATCTGCCTGAGTGGGGCCATAGGCAACAACTGCAGGACCAGCATCAAAGATATCTGCCGGGGGAAACCCCATGGCGATATCAGAAACGACCGTGTTAGCGCCATTTTCGACAGATAACAGACTATAGAGTTCCTGGCACGGCGTAGCACCGGTGTACTGTGCCGATAGCGGCACCAGGAACGGCGCTTGGCGTATCGCGCTATAAAGGTTTTCACCGGATAGATGTCGGCGCAACATGGCGTACGCCCGTATCCCGGTATCGGCCATGTCGATGTGTGGGTATGTGCGAAAAATAGAAAGTGAAGAGGCAAACTGAACCATACGGCTCGTGAGATTGGCATGAAGGTCAAGGCTGACAGCGATGGGTAACTGGTTTCCTACAATCGCCCGGATACGTGACAACAACTCACCCTCGCCGTCCTCATGAGATTCAGTAACCATCGCGCCATGAAGATCAAGATAGATGCCATCCAGCTGACCTGCGCTGGCGACACCGTCGAGAATCATCTGGGAGATTTGTTCGAAAGCATCATCGGTTACATAAGATGATGGTTCAGCAGAGGCCCAAACCGCAGGCAATAACTCTATGTTGGCGGCCTGTTGGGCCGCTTCGACGAAGCCGGCTAAAGGCAGATTGATACCGGCGGTACCTGAAATTACATTATCGCCCTGTAACAGGCCAGGCCAACCGTCCGCTTCTTGAAAATCCTTAAACTTGGCCTTGGTCGCGCCGAAAGTATTGGTTTCGTGTTGAAAGCCGGCAATCAGGATTCTATGCATGCGGTTACCCAGTTATGCCCAGAAAATCGAGTCAAGTGAATCAAGATGATGATAAAACAGATCGTATGAAATAGGGTTAAGGACAATACTCGGTGGCATGAGATCG
>JAPKAJ010000076.1 GCA_028825345.1 Arenicellales bacterium
TTGATGAGATCGTCTGCCTGTCAGTAAATGACGTTTGGGTAATGAATGCCTGGGGTCAGGCCCAAGGTGCCGTAGATAAAGTATCGATGATCGCTGATGGTAATGGTGCGTTCACCCGTGGTATGGGCCGCCAGGCAGATCTGAGTGCGGCTGGTTTTGGTGAGCGTTCAGGCCGCTACGCCATGATTGTGGATGATGCGGTAGTTACCCACCTGAATATTGAGGAGCCGCGAAAATTTGAAGTCAGCGACGCCGCTACGATGCTTAGTCTGCTGTAACGATGCCCGGCCTTTAGGTTCCCGCGCCTGCACAAATTATAGTGGCCACGCTTATTAGCGATTCGATCACAGAGCCTCTTAGGGCCTCGTAAAAATCTGACCGAACCCCTCAATCGTGTCGGTGATGCCGGCACGGCGCAGACAGCTCCACATCTGTGCCTGGTTGCTTGTGATCACGGGCTTGCCCACCGCCGCTTCAATTTCCTGTGCGACCTCGGCTGAGCGGATTCCTCCGCAGCTGAGAAAGATCGCATCGGCATCAGCACAGTCGATCTCAAGAGCAAAGCGTTTCCAGTAAGCTGGTGTGACACGGCCCATTTCAGTACCAGTAGCAAGGTTGAGACCTTGGATATCCAGTACTTCGAAACCTTTGTTCACCAGGAATTCCGCCTCGGCAGTATTGACTTCATCCAGATACGGTGTGCCAACGACGATCTTTTTAGCTTTGAGTTCACGCAGTGCATCGATTACGCCCGTCACCAGCGTCATGGGTTGTGCATATGGAGCGCCTTTTTTGATCTCGGCCATGATCCGCTCCTCACCAATCACAATAGAGCCACTGGTACAGCTGTAGCTGATCACATTGGGTTTGGTATCCGGCTGAATACGGCTGGCCGCATCAGCCATGGCCTCAATGTGTCGGGCCAAGGTCTCATTGGTTGTGTAGTCGTCCGTCTTAAGCCGTGTAATGTGCACAGCCACCCCTTCGGGTGCCATGGCAAAAAAATCCGATTCTGCAGCCAGGTCTGTGGACATCAGAATGAAGCCCAGCTTTGCCCGCCAGTGCTTGCCGGCATCGAGTTCGGGTTGCCATCCGCTGGATACAACTTGGTCGCCTAGTTTGAACATAATAAGTTCCTTCTCAGATGATCACCTCTGCCAGTGCTGTTGGATGCGAGGTGATCTGCTCGTATCCATCCTCTGTAATGATGAAACTATCACCGACCTGGGCGCGGAATTTTCCTGGTACGGTTACCGAGCCATCTACCGCAAATACCATCCCCGGTTGCAGTACCGTCTTGTCACCGAAGACCAGTTGCGGGCGCTCAAGAAAACTGAAACCCGTGGCTCGACCGCAACGAAAAGGATACTCGTACCCCGCGGATTGAATCACTTGTGCATAAGCGCTGTGTACATCTTCTGCCCGAATCCCCGGCCTAAGAACCGCAAGTGCTGCGGCCTGACTATCTACCGCGGTCTGGTAGGCGGCCTCCTGCGATCGATCGGCAATCTCCCCCAGCCAGAAGGTGCGATCGAATCCCAGCTTAAAGCGGTGAAAATTGGTCATCCCGCAAAAGCACAAAAAGACCGGCTCGCCGTATTTAAGAGGTTTGGTGCTGGCCCGATGATGGGTCATGGTGATCTCATCCCCCGAGGCCAAAATCTGCATAAAATGAATATTCGGCGACATGCGACTGTCCTGGTAGTGTGCTTTCAGGAGTTCCGCCGCCTTACGGGTGCCGGCCTGAGTTGAGGCAAGCGCTACTTCGTATTCAGGTATGCCCTCGACAATCGCATCGCGACCAGCCTCCATCATGGCTATACCGACTTGCCCAGCATGGCGAGCAATCTGTAACTCCTTCGCAGATTTAATCATGCGCATTTCGCTGATGATCAGTGTGACATCGCAATAACGCTTGGAATCAACTATGGAATCAACATAAGCTTTGACCACAGGAGGCAGCAGATCTGGCTCAATGCCGATCCGGGCGGTAGTGCCGAGCAGGCCCGGCAGTACTTCGCGCCATTCATTGCCCAATCCGTCGTTCCAAAGCTCTATGCGATCGACTACTGCCGAGGATTCGGCCAGATCTTTTTCCATAGTCGGAGTGATCAGCACACTCTCGCCCTTTGCAACCACCACCAGCAGGGTCGGACGGCCAAAATCCATATGCAGGTAGTCGTAATACCCGCTGTAGTAATAAACACTGTCGTCGTCGGTGATCAGCGCAATATCAATGCCAGAGTCAACCAGCCGCTCTTTGAGTTTGGATATTCGATGTGAA
This sequence comes from Arenicellales bacterium, assembly GCA_028825345.1. Lineage (GTDB taxonomy): Bacteria > Pseudomonadota > Gammaproteobacteria > Arenicellales > UBA868 > UBA868. The sequence goes on from JAPKAJ010000076.1 coordinate 2,285, forward strand.
AACATTTGGTGATGGATCCTGGGAGGATTCAAGGCATGCGGTGAGCCTACCATTTGAGGCCGCGATGGAGTAGCCCGAACTGCGAGTGGCGTTATGAGTAACGCTCGCTGAAGGCCAATGGGTGCTCCTTCCTATTGGGAATGCCATTGATCTGGCAAGGGCCAACAGCAAAGGCAGAGAACAGATAGTGTCAGCTATTCTTCCAGGGCGTGCAATATGGTGCGAAGTTTCTTGATCAGTTCGCTCTTTTCTTTCTTCGTCAGTCCACTGGTGACTTGTTTTTCGAGCTCATTAAACCTGGGAAACAACTCTTCCATCAGGTGTAGCATCTTTTGGGTTGGCGCAATAATTAACCGACGGCCATCACTGGGGTGAGCTTTTCGCTCAATGAGCTTCAAGGTGTGTAAGGTTTTGACGATGCCAGTCAGAGTGCTCTTGGAGACTGATGATTCTTGAGCCAGTTGGTGAGATTCCCGAGACCCCCAGACCCATAGCACCCAAAGCACGGTAAAACCGGTGAAGGACAACCCATGGCGGGCCAGCAGATCGCGCTCTGCCTTATTGCGGATGCTGTTGGCTGCACGAAAAATATTCGCTACTGCATCCATTGCCCCAAGATCCACACCCAGCGCCCGCACGCGCTTGTGGGCCGCTTTCTCGGCGATGGTAATAGACGAATCGTGAGCCGACTCAGTCATCACCGGTTTCCGGCAGGTTGCGACGGGCGAGCGTGGTCCCGGATTTCCAGGAGAACGATACTTCACGCCAGTAACCGGCGATCAGTTCGCGGGGCTGCAGGCGGGTAAGTTCCTCGGTAGGCGAATCAAACAGCTGCAGTTGAAAATCGCCGGTAAAGGTACGACCTATCTCGCTCTGGTAAGCCGACATGGTGACCAGTTCGTCCAGACTGTCGGCGCCATCTCCCTCGATGGCAGGCATGAGGCGGTTGTGTAGCATGGGCAGGCCGTTGACGAAGCCGGCGTTATCGCTCGCGCCAGTGATTTCAAACTCGGCTTGAATAAGTCGCCGGTCATACGCTGCAATGGTGGCGCCAAAACGTCCCCCTGGTTCCAGGCGGGCGCCGGCCTGGCCGACGGTAATGGGTCGGGTCATGTGAATTGAGGCCATCTTCTTGGGGTAACCCTGGTGTTGGCCCCGTACCAGTGCATAGTCTTTATCCACCCAGATATAGACACAGCGCGAGTAGTGAGATCCGCGATACTGACAGCGAACCACAACGAAGGCTTCCATGTATTGGCTGCGCACTGGGTCCAGCAGTTCTTCATAACTGTCAGAGCAGCTTTGCCAATCGGCCCAGATCACTGCGATAGCGCCGGGATCCTCATCGGCCAGTTCAATGCCTTCGGGCAGCAGTTCAGCAACCGCATCAGGATCAGTGCGGTATTCAAGTGTGAGCATGGCGCCGGAGTAGTGCCATGGTGTATTGGGCAGCAACGACGCCTGTCCAGTCGCTGTGCGTGGGAACATAAACCCCTTTACCATGATGGAATACCTTATTTTTTATTGCACTTTTGTTCCTCTATGATATCGTTCGGAGCCTAATGAAATCAACAAGTGAAAAACGATGACTGAGTTCAGAAACGTACTCCTGGATGGGTATCCAACGCGGGTCAGGCGTGAAGGCGATACCTTGATCAGTAACGATGGCCGCGAGGTATCCATCTCTAACGCAGTGCATCTTCCACCGGCACAACCGCGCAAGATTATCTGCGTACATCTCAATTACCGCAGTCGGGTAGAAGAGTACATGACGAAACTACCCAGTGCGCCCACATTTTTCCAAAAACCGGTCACGGCGTTATCTGCCCACGGCGCTGATGTGGTGCGCCCCCAGCGTTGTCAGTGGCTTAACTACGAGGGCGAAATTGCGATCGTGATTGGGCGGCATTGCCGTAACATCAGCCAGGCACAGGCTGCAGACTACATCGCGGGTTATTCGGTCGCCAACGACTACGGGCTTCATGATTTTCGCGATACAGATGCGGGCTCGATGCTGCGGGTCAAGGGCTCAGACACGCTGTGCCCGGTCGGACCGGCTCTGGTCACCGACTGGGATTTTCGAGGTAAGCAGATCTCAACCCGGGTTAACGGCAAGGTAATGCAAGACGGCAGCACTGACGAAATGGAATGGGATATGCACTATCTGGTTGCAGATATCGCACGTAATATCACACTGGAGCCGGGTGATATTTTACTTTCAGGTACGCCCGCCAACAGTCGTCCAGTCGAGCCTGGTGACATCGTCGAGGTAGAAGTCGAAGGCCTTGGTACCTTGAAAAACCGGATTGTGACTGGCCCGACACCCATCCGCGATGATCTCGGCGCGCAGCCAAGCAGTTCTGAAGAGGTTATATCCACTGCGATGGGGGGCGACTGGGAACATCGCGGTAAGCGTGTCCCGCAGGGGCAAGGCGCCAAGCATTACAAGAGCCAGTTGGGGGATTGACCGATTTGAATTGGTGCTTTCAGCTTTTGAGGGCAGTCTTCAGTACGTAGTCGGCCGACTCAAGGTGAGCGCGGGTGATGACCCGGCCATCGGAGAGTGCTTTTCGCGACAATGCATGATAGGCAGGCCAGTTGATGGTTTCTACCGCGCAAAGGTGATCTTGCGCGTTAAAGCAAAATGCCGCGGCCTGGGGCGCCTTTTCGCCATCGACCGCCACCACCTTGGAAGCGCCAAATGAATCTCCGGCCATCTGCAGTTTTATGCTCCCCTGATCGGACCAGAACCAAGGTAGAGCATTGTAGGGAGTGCGCTCACCACAAAGGGTTCTGGCCAGGGCACGGGCCTGGTCATTGGCATTTTGTACCGATTCGTAACGGCGATACCCTCCAGTAGAAGTCTCAAAACAGGCGACATCGCCGATTGCGTAAATTCCAGGAACGCTTGTTTCAAGAACCCGATTAACGTGGATGCCGTTACCAGTGGTCAGTCCGGCCTTTTCTGCGAGTTCAGAGCGGGCCACGCTGCCGGCCCCACATATCACCAGATCGGCCTCAATAAATCCGTCACTGGTGGAGATGCCATCTGTGCGGATCGCGTCTACTGCGGTATTGCTAATGATATTGAGTCCGCCCGCTTCATGCACTGTCCGTACGCGTGCCGCGAGCGAAGGCGTCAGAGATCGACCGAGTATCTGCGGGGCGGCTTCAACCACGGCGACCTTTTGTCCAGCAGCAGCAACGGCAGTGGCAATTTCCAAACCGATAAAGCCCCCACCGATCACTGCCACGGTCTTTACACTGGCAAGGCGCGTGCAGAGGGTCCGGGCATCATCCAGCGAATATAGCGACAAAGCATGTTCAATGCCGGGGATCGAAAGCATTCGCGGTTGCGATCCAGTTGCAATCACCAGTTGATCGAAGGGGAGCTTTTCACTATCACCCATCACTACGCACCGCTGATTGATATCGATCGCTTCAACCGATTTTCCCAGGCGAAGCTTGACGTTGTTTTTTTCGAAGAAATCAGCCGCACGTAGAAGGGAGAACTCCTCGGGCACTCCTGTGACGGCGTATTTTTTTGAAAGCGGCGGCCGATGGTAGGGCAGGTCGGTCTCACCTCCCAGCAGCGTGATTGTAGAACTAGAGCCGTTATCGCGCAGACTGGCAGCGCACTGTACCGCGGCATGTCCGGTGCCGATAATGATGATGTCGGCCACGATCAGTCGCCGGTACTGGCTACGGTGACGATCAGGCCGTCAAGTTGGGGGGTGATCTCAATCTGGCAGGCAAGGCGGCTGTGTGGCGTTATATCTTCACCCTCGAGTTCCAGCATGGCCTCCTCCATCTCGCTGATGCCACCCAGACCGAATTTTTCCGGGTCTTTCAGGTGAATGTGGCAAGTCGCACACATGCACGAACCCCCACACTCCCCAATAATGCCGACGATACCGTGGCGCAGCGCTTCGTGCATCAGTGTTTGGCCTGCGTTCGCTTCAACGGTAACGCTGGAGCCGTCATTTTGTTCGAAGCAGATCTGCGGCATTTCAGATAACTGATGATTGCAAGACCTGCAGAGTCTTTAAGTCACTGTGAAAATCGAGTGCGTAATCACCACCCTCACGTCCGATCCCACTGATGCCTGTGCCGCCAAAAGGTGCGCTGAGATCACGGATCAAAAAGCAGTTTACCCACACGGTGCCAGCGCGGACCGCGCGCCCTACCCGGTCGGCCCGCTTTGCACTGGTGGTGTAGATCATGCCGGCAAGCCCGTAGGGTGTGCTGTTGGCAAGTTCAATCGCTTGCGCTTCGCTGTCGAAAGTCTGCAGGGTCAGCACTGGTCCGAACACCTCTTTTTGCACAATCTCAGAGTTATTCGATACCGGTTCGATCAAAGTCGGTTCGTACCATAAGCCATCTTCGCGCCAGATTTTTCCGCCAATCATTACGTTATCGCCAGATCTTCGGGCGCGCTGGACAAATCCGTCAATTTGCGCCAGATGATCTACATGAATTACCGGGGAGATGGTGGTGTTGTCGTCTCGACTGTCTCCCAGTACGTGCTCATTGGTATAGGTCAGGAATTTTTCAAGAAACTCATCCCGAACTGATACCTCGACCAGTAGCCGGGTTCCCGCCAGGCAGACCTGCCCGGCATCGTCGTATTGCCCAGCCGCTTTTTTTGCCGCTGCATCTATATCCGCGTCGGCGAATACAATCAGAGGGCTTTTTCCTCCGAGCTCGGCAGTAAAAGGCGTTAGATTTCTGGCTGCTGCCATTCCGATCAGTCGACCGGTTTCGGGTGAGCCGGTAAAGGAAACCCGGCGGACTCTTGGGTCGCTGACGAGGGCTGCCCCGATTTCTTCTCCGATCCCCTGGACGATATTAAACACACCGGGTGGAAAGCCTGCTTCATCGATCAGATCTGCCAGGATAGAGGCGCTTAAGGGTGACCATTCGGCAGGTTTCAGGACTACCGTATTGCCGGCGGCAAGCGCCGGGGCACACTTCCAGGTAGAAAGCATAAAGGGCGCGTTCCAGGGTGTGATGATCACGGCAGGACCACAGGGCATGCGGACTACCCGGTTATCAGTGTTATTGGAACTCCAGGAACGCTCCTCGTATTCCACCGCGAGATCAGCATAGGCGCGGAAATTTCTTGCGCCGCGGGGAATCACACGTAACCTAAGGCTTTCCTCCCGCATAGCCATATCAAGACACTCAACGCGGGCGATCTGGTCACTACGCTCGTCGATAAGTTCTGCCAGACGGTGCAGGTACTCCCCTCGGGCTGTGCACGAAAGTGCTGCCCAACTGGGGAACGCCCTGGCGGCGCTGGTTAATGCTGCATTCGCGATACCCGCATCACCTCGGGCCATATGGCCGAGCACGCGGGTCCACTCGAGCGGTGAGCGGTCTTCGAAAGTAGTTGCGGATGCCAGGCGGGCGCCATCCACATAGTGATCTGGCGAGATCGCAACACCTTCAAGCTCAAAACGTGCCGAGGAACCGGTCATGACGAAAATACTGATGCAGTCTTAAGAGTATGGCCCGAGTTTCGAAAGGCAAAGGCATTCATCAGATGAAGTTCTGGTAGTACTCGAGTTCCCAGTCGCTGGTATGGCCAAGATATTTGCCCCACTCGATTTCCTTGATCTCACAAAAATTGGCAACCAGCCCCTCTCCTAGGGCTTCGACCAATGCCTCATCGGCGCGTAATGCACTCAGGGCCACGCCCAGATTTTCCGGTACGCAGCGCTCGGTATTGATATTTTCGAAACAATCACCCGTCTCTGCCGGGGGTAGGTCGTATTGATGCTCTATGCCGAGTCGTGCCGCCTGCAATACAGTGGCTGCTGCCACATAGGGGTTTGCAGCGCAGTCGGCCATACGATGCTCTATGCGGGTCGCACTGCCGCGTTCTCCGGGGATGCGAACCGTGGTTCCGCGGTGATCCAGACCCCAGTTGGCCCAGTACCCCGACAGGCTCGCCGGGCGCAGCCGTCGATAGGAATTAACGGTTGGTGCCAGTAGGGCGGCCATGCCCTCATGATGTTGTATGAGCCCGGCAATGCACTGACGGGTAAGATCAGAAATACCCTCTGATGCGTTAGGGTCTGCCAGAGCGTTATTGCCGTTGGTATCTGTGAAACTGAAGTTGACATGCAGCCCGCTGCCACCGCGATCCGATAGCGGTTTGGGCATGAAGCTTAATAGGTAGCCGCGCTTGGCCAGCGTCTCTTTGGCCATGACCTTGAACAAAAAGATATTGTCGATCGCTGACAGTGCATCAGAGTATTTCAGGGTCAGCTCAAACTGTGGCCAGTCGTATTCTGAATTCAGTGATTCGATGGGAAGATTACAAAGCTCGGCCTGGCGCCAGATATCATCGATTAACCCTGCGGGGTCTACCGATGGTCCCGATCCATAAACAAATGCCCCCGGCGTGTCATAAGGCACCCATTGTCCGTCATCTCCACGTTGAAAGATAAAGGCTTCCAGTTCGATACCGATCTGAGTATCGAGGTCTTTTTCCTTGAATTGCGCAATCGTTCGTTTGAGCAGGCTGCGCCCGCAGGTTGGCAAAGTAGTGCCGTGTCGTTCCAGGTCGGCAAGGAGGATGCCGGTATCGTCTTCCCAGCTTGGCCGGGCGTCGTTTGGATCAAACACTGCCTCTAGATCAGGCAGACCTTCGAGCATCATGGATCCGCTGACGGGCGAAAGTTCACGGTCATGGGTTAGCCCAAACAAACTGATGCAAAAACGGGCCTTGCCCGATTCGGCGACCGATGCCGGCAGGTACTTGCCGCGGGGCAGGTTCAGGTGATCACAGAAAAGGACCCGCATGCGTTTATAGGCGTTCATATTCTCCTCCATCTACAAATTTATTTTTTAGGTTATAAGACTAAGATTCACCTTGGCATTAAACAACCCAATCTTCTCCTGGTGCTGTGACCCAGGAGTTATTGAACACACTGAATGGAAACAGGAAGTGATTTTATCCCACCAATAAAATTTGATCGCAGGTAGGTCTCAGGTCCGGATTGCTCTATAGAGTGAACCCGTTTGACCAGTTCCTGCAGCACGACTCGAAGTTCAAGTCGAGCCAGCCACATGCCCAGGCAGGCATGCACGCTGCCCTGACCAAATGCCAGGTGTGGGTTGGGCGTACGGTTGATGTTAATCGTGAACGGTTGCTCGAATACGGTTTCATCCCGGTTGGCTGAGATAAACCAGAGGATGACCTTGTCCCCTGCGTTAATGTGATGACCCTTAAATTCTACATCTTCGATCGCGGTGCGCCGAAAGTGCATGGTGGGCGAGGCCCAGCGCAGCATTTCTTCAACGGCAAGCAGCCACTGTGCCTCGTCGAGTGTCCGAAGCTGGCTCAGCAAGTCAGGGTTATCGATCAGCGCCTTGATCGATGCACTGATACTGTAACGGGTCGTGTCATTGCCGGCTGAGACCAGGAGTGCAAACGCGTTCTTGAATTCAAGATCGGTGAATGTTTCACCGTTTTTCATCGGCGCGAGAAAAAGAGACAGCAGATCATCTTTATTGGTGTCTCGGCGAAGCGCGGCCTGTTTCTCAGCGTAATCATAAAGGTCTTTGCCCGCAGGGGAGCGAAAGGGGTAGAACCGGTATTCATCGGTATTGACCTGGTCGATGACATGGTCGGTGAAATCCGGATCGGTGTTGGCGATCAGTGAATCGCCCTTATCCACCAACCAGTCGAGGTCCTCATCGGGCAGGC
>JAPKAJ010000077.1 GCA_028825345.1 Arenicellales bacterium
CGCTCACGAAGTCCAAAAAGGCGTGACCCCTATTCAGGGTGTACGCAATATCATTGCCGTGGCATCCGGTAAAGGGGGCGTTGGAAAGTCTACGGTCTCGTCGAACCTGGCATTAGCACTGTCTGCGGAAGGGGCCAATGTTGGAATATTGGATGCGGACATCTATGGCCCCAGTCAGCCACGCATGTTGGGAATCAGTGGGCGGCCAAAATCCGCGGACGGTAAGAGTCTGGAACCGATGACTAGTTACCATTTGCAAGCCATGTCGATCGGGTTCCTTGTTGAAGAGGATACGCCGATGATCTGGCGCGGCCCGATGGTCACCCAGGCACTGGAGCAGTTACTAAACGATACTCGCTGGAAAGAGTTAGATTACCTGGTGATCGATCTGCCGCCAGGGACGGGCGATACGCAGTTGACCCTGGCCCAGAAGGTGCCTGTTTCGGGCGCGGCGATTGTGACGACGCCCCAGGATATTGCTTTGCTCGATGCGCGAAAAGCTCTAAAAATGTTTGAAAAAGTGGAAATTCCGGTACTAGGAGTGATCGAGAATATGAGCACCCATGTCTGTAGTTCGTGCGGGCATGAAGAAGCTATTTTTGGCGAAGGTGGGGGGGAGCAGATGGCCGAGGAATATGGAGTTGAGACCTTGGGCAGAATCCCGCTTGATATCCGTATTCGGGAGGATGCGGACAGTGGACGACCGACCGTTGTTGCGGACCCGGACGGGGCAATCACGATGAACTACCGGAGTATCGCTAGGCATGTGGCTGGGCAGCTTGCGGCTCGGAGGCGCAGTTACAGCGACGTATTCCCTTCTATCGTAATTCAAAATACTTAATACGGAGGTCGAGTGTCGATCAAGCCGGATCGCTGGATCCAACAGATGGCGGCTCAGGGAATGATTGAGCCTTATGAGAGTGGACAGGTCTCATCTGTCAACGGCCAACGGGTGGTTTCTTATGGAACATCAAGTTACGGCTATGACATTCGATGCTCGAACGAATTCAAAATCTTTACCAATATCAATTCAGCAATTGTCGACCCGAAGGCGTTCGATGAAAGCAGTTTTGTAGATTTTGTAGGGGACTGCTGCATTATTCCCCCAAATTCTTTCGCTTTGGCAAGAACTGTGGAGTATTTCCGTATTCCGCGAAACGTGCTCACAATTTGCTTGGGCAAGTCCACTTATGCCCGGTGCGGTATCATTGTCAACGTCACACCCTTTGAGCCGGAATGGGAAGGGTATGTGACGCTCGAATTCTCTAACACAACGCCGTTGCCGGCCCGTGTTTACGCAAATGAGGGTGTTGCTCAAGTCATCTTCTTTGAGGCAGATGAAATTTGCGAAGTGTCATACAAAGATCGAAAGGGAAAGTATCAGGGGCAAAGCGGGGTCACACTGCCGCGTGCCTGAACTTCATGCTTTGGATAAAGAGTTAAACGATGGCTGGTAACTCCTTTGGTAGGCTTTATTGTGTGACGAGTTTCGGCGAGAGTCACGGCCCGGCTCTGGGTTGTATTGTGGATGGTTGTCCGCCGCAATTGGAGCTCACGGAATCAGATATTCAACGGGATCTCGATCGTCGTCGACCGGGGCAATCGCGCTATACGACTCAGCGCCGCGAAAGCGACACCGTGGAAATCCTTTCGGGCGTGTTCGAGGGAAAGACCACAGGCGCCCCTATCGCACTGTTGATACGAAACGAAGATCAGCGTTCTCGAGATTACGAAAAGATTAAGGCGCAGTTTCGCCCTGGCCATGCAGACTACACCTACCTGAAAAAATACGGCCTGCGTGATTACCGTGGCAGTGGCCGAGCCTCGGCCCGCGAAACTGCAGCGCGGGTGGCAGCCGGTGCTATTGCGCGAAAATACCTCCTGGAAAATGCCGGTATCAGGATTCGAGGCTGTCTGAGCCAGATAGGCGCTATCTGTGCTGATGAGTATCAGTGGGATGTGGTAGATAGCAATCCGTTCTTTTTTCCCGATCCCACCAAGGTGGGAGCCATTGAGACGCTGATTAATTCACTGCGCAAAGCTGGCGATTCTATCGGCGCACGGGTCGATGTCATTGCGGATAATGTCCCCGCCGGATTGGGTGAACCGGTGTTTGATCGACTGGATGCGGACATTGCGCGGGCAATGGTATCAATCAATGCAGTAAAAGGTGTCGAGATTGGTGCGGGATTCGAATGCATTACTCAACGAGGCAGTCAGCATCGAGATGAGATGACGCCTTTGGGATTTTTAGGTAATAACGCGGGGGGCGTGCTTGGCGGCATATCCAGCGGACAGCAGCTCAAAGTGTCCGTCGCACTCAAGCCCACCTCCAGTATTCAGATTCCCGGCCGGACTGTGAACTTAGAAGGTGAGCCCGAAGAAGTAGTGACCACCGGTCGGCACGATCCATGCGTAGGGATTCGCGCGGTGCCTATCGTCGAAGCAATGCTGGCCCTGGTGCTGATCGATCACTTGCTGCGCCAGCGCAGCCTTGGGGTTGGCCCAACCCCTGGCCCTTCGATTCCCCCTGGCGATTAGCGTCCTCGGCGGCGCGACCTCGATTGCCCTGCAAGGCCTGCTTGTTGCTCGCTGACAGGAGTTAGTGCGATGGAACCCTCATGTTTCTGTATCAGTAGGGTATTGGCCACGTGTCCCAGGCTTTCCAGTAGGTCGGCGGCGGTTACGTCCAACTCGCCGGATTCGTGACGCTGCTGTTTTAAGCGACCCAGGGCATCAAGCGTGGGATAGTGATAGACAGAGTCCTCAAGTGAGCGGCAGTTGTTCTCGTTGTAGATTGCTACCGCTGCACTTCGAGCCAGATCAAGGTAGGCCGCATGCGAGGAAATCAGACGCTCAGGGCTCGGCGCATCCGGCTCGACTGGTAGCATGACCCGTCCCAGACGCGCCTCAAGCTCATTGAAAAATGTTCGTAAACTTGTCACTAAGGTGGACTCGGGTTATTAAGAAAATCCGTGTCAGTCAAGCATAGCATTGTCAAACCGGCGGGCACAGCGGTGAGCCCAAAGAGAGTCTGTCAATGCAGTGGGGCAAAAAAGAGGGCGCTCGCCGGCCTGTGATAAAATCCGGCGCCCTCATGGGATAAGCTAATGACTGAAACAACTCTTTACGACAAACTTTGGGATGCGCACCTGGTCCGTCAGTCAGACGACGGCACAGCACTCATCTATATTGATCGGCAGTTACTGCACGAGGTGACATCACCTCAGGCATTCGCAGGGCTGCGCGAAAATGGGCGACGACCCCATCGACGCGATACCAATCTCGCTGTCGCAGACCACAATGTACCCACTACGAATCGTAGTGCCGGCATAGCAGATCCGGTTTCCCGACTTCAGGTCGAGACCCTGGATAATAACTGTGCAGAGTTCGGTATCACCGAATTTTCCATGTCGGATCCACGCCAGGGTATCGTTCATGTGGTAGGCCCGGAGCAGGGGATCACTCAGCCAGGTATGACTATCGTCTGTGGCGATTCACATACGGCAACTCATGGCGCGCTGGGAGCCTTGGCATTTGGTATCGGTACCTCCGAGGTTGAGCATGTCCTGGCGACGCAATGCCTGGTAGCGAGAAAGATGAAGAACCTGCGGGTCAATATCAACGGCAGATTACCTGATGGCGTAGTGTCCAAAGATATGATCTTGGCGGTGATCGGCATGATTGGCACGTCGGGAGGCACGGGTTACGCGCTTGAATTTGCAGGTAGCGCAGTACGGGATGCCTCTATGGAAGGGCGACTGACCTTGTGCAATATGGCGATTGAAGCTGGTGCACGAGTGGGGCTGATTGGCGTCGATGGTGTGACGATTGAATATATGAGGGGTCGCGCCTACTCACCCCAAGGTTCAGAATTCGACCAGGCGAGCCAAGCCTGGCTGGAGTTGCAATCCGACCCGGGAGCCGTTTTTGACCTCGAATACGACCTCGACGCATCGGATTTGCGGCCACAGGTGACCTGGGGTACGTCCCCAGAAATGGTGATCAGTATCGATGACGTGATCCCTGACCCAGCCAATGCCCCGGATAAGGTCCGCTCCCAGGATTGGTCCCGGGCGTTAGAGTACATGGACCTCATCCCTGGCACCCCAATCAGCTCGGTAGTTCTGGACAAGGTATTTATAGGGGCCTGCACCAATGGAAGAATTGAAGACTTACGAGCAGCCGCTGCAGTGGTCAAGGGACGAGTCGTGGCCGACACCGTTAAGCAGGTGCTCGTGGTGCCGGGCTCAGGGCTGGTAAAAAGACAGGCAGAAGCGGAAGGTCTGGACCAGGTGTTTACCGAGGCCGGATTCGAGTGGCGCGAACCCGGTTGCTCGATGTGTCTGGCCATGAATGACGATTGCCTGGAGCCTGGGGAGCGCTGCGCTGCTACTTCTAACCGGAATTTTGAAGGTCGCCAAGGGTACCGTGGCCGCACCCATCTTGTATCGCCTGCAATGGCGGCTGCGGCCGCCATTGCAGGGCACTTTGCTGATCCGGCAAAACTCTGAGGAGAGATCGGTAATGGAAAAATTTATTAAGTATTCAAGCACGATTGTCCCTCTGGACCGAAGCAACATCGATACTGATGCGATCATTCCGAAGCAATTCCTTAAATCTGTTGAGAAATCTGGTTTTGGTGACAACCTCTTCGATACTTGGCGCTATCTGGATCAAGGCGAACCGGGACAGGACTGCACTGGGCGGCCACTGAATGACGATTTTGTACTGAACCACGACAGTTACCGCGATGGACGAATCCTCATGTCCCGAGAGAATTTCGGCTGCGGATCGTCTCGGGAACACGCCGTTTGGGCGCTTCGTGACTTTGGCATCCGCACGGTACTTGCGACTAGTTTTGCCGATATATTCTTTAATAATTGTTTCAAAAATGGGGTACTTCCAGTAGTTCTGCCAGGCGCTGACATTGATCGGCTGTTTGTGAGCGATCAAGACGAGGGACCTGTTGAAATGGAAGTTGATCTCGCGCGTCAGTCCCTGACAACTGGGGATGGACGTGTCTATCGTTTTGAAATTGATGAATTTAAAAAGAACTGCCTGCTCGACGGGCTCGACGACATCGCCCTGACACTGCAGTATGCGGGCGATATCCACGATTATGAGCAGCGACGGGCTCGACAGGTTCCGTGGTTGTTTCACGATCTAGATTAGCCTCGCCAACCGTTTGACAGTTATTTTGGGTTGACACAACCCCAGATATGTTTTCGCAAAAACCCAACGTTGCGATTGTCGGCTCGACTGGTGCGGTTGGTCAGGCCATGGTCGCCATTCTTGAGCAGCGAGAGTTCCCAGTCGGAACCCTTTACCCTTTGGCGAGTGAGCGCTCGGCTGGGAAAACCCTGATGTTTCGCAAAAAGGCAGTGTCAGTTAAATCTCTGGAGTCATTCGATTTCTCAGACGTAGAGATAGCTTTTTTTTCAGCGGGTGCCGGTGTATCTGCCGAGTACGCAGCCCGCGCTGTGGCCTCTGGGTGTGTGGTGATCGATAACACCTCGCATTTTCGTAATGACCCGGCGATTCCGCTGGTCGTGCCGGAGGTCAACCCCAATGCGTTATTCTCGCACGCTGGCATTATCGCTAATCCGAACTGTTCAACCATACAGATGGTAGTAGCGCTCAAGCCGATTTACGATGCCGTCGGGATTACACGGATTAACGTTTGCACCTATCAGGCGGTGTCGGGGGCAGGGAATAAAGCTATGGAAGAGCTTGCCGGGCAGACTGCGGCTCTACTCAATGGTAGGCCGGTGGAGGCCAAAGTTATGCCCAAGCAGATTGCATTCAATGCGATCCCTCACATCGACAGTTTTCAAGAAAATGGCTACACCCGCGAAGAGATGAAAATGGTCTGGGAGACACGCAAGATTTTTGAAGACCAATCCATCGGTGTCAACCCAACCACGGTGCGCGTTCCGGTCTTTTACGGCCATTCAGAAGCGATTCATATAGAGACCCGGGAAAAAATAAGCGCCCAGCAAGCCCGTAAACTCTTGCGCGCTGCTCCAGGGGTGACGGTTGTCGATGAACGAGTGGATGGCGGGTATCCGACCGCCGTCACTGAGGCAACCGACGCAGATCCGGTATTTGTTGGTCGGATCCGGGAGGACATATCTTGCGACAAAGGTCTTTGTCTGTGGGTAGTGTCAGACAATATCCGCAAAGGAGCGGCGCTTAACAGCATTCAGATCGCTGAACATTTGCTGGCACAGGAAGATCCGGCTTAACCCATTTCGAATGCCCAAGAGATAAATATTGATGGGTGGCAGGTTAAACCCTGCCTATAATTGGAGTTATGCATGGCATTTGTAACTCAGAACTGTTGATCGAGGTAAAAAGGCGCGAAATCACTCGTGGAGTTGCCTGGCCTCTTGGTGTGGTACTTCTGTTCGTCGCGTCTGCCGCCTTGCAGGCTCTTGAACTGTCAACACTCACGGTAAGCTCATATCTGTACGAGCCGTTTAAGGCAGAAATCACTCTAGAGGGAGTGCCCGATGGTAATTTCCCTCAGGACCTTTCGGTTGGTCTAGCCTCTTCCCAAACCCATGCGGCGTCAGGATTAATTCTGAATCCCACACTTGAGGATTTTGAATTTTCATTTGACTCCGAACCGGGCCGACCACGTATCCTGATTAGATCATCACAGCCGGTCAAGGCGCCTTTCCTTCGGTTTTTACTTCAAGTTGACACAGCCTCTGGCCGATTACTGCGGGACTACACCGCGATACTGGATCCTCCAAACTATTTCTATTTCTCAGCTCCGCTAGAGCACGAAGCGTCCGAATCAATAGGTGCCGACACCTTGTACCCCGGAGACCGGTATGGGCCGGTGCGTCCCGGGCAGACACTGATTCAAATTGCGCGCGGCCTTAAAGCGGAACCCTCGACCACGTTGCGCCAGAAACTGGCCGCGCTAGTTGCCGACAATCCGGATGCCTTTATTGATGGCAATATGAACAGTTTGCGCGAGGATTCCTTGCTGCATATGCCATCCCAAAGACTGATGTCCAAGAACGATGCTGCAGCCGCGAGCTCGATTTACCAGGACCACCTTATGGGTTGGCTTGAAGGGCGGGCTCAGGCAGAGTCAACTCAGAGTGCAAAGAGAAACTGGGTGGCGGTAACCGCTACGGAGGGTTCTGAAGCCTTGTTATCCTCAGGCGTCGGCGATCAGGCTAGCACAGACTACGTCCTGCGCATCGTTCAGTCTGGACCGAAAATTACCAAGGCTTCTGATCACGCTGACTCCGACCCATCTGTAACAAATCCTGATGCGACTATCGAAATGACCAGCGCGCGAGACAATCAGATAATCGGGTTGACCGAGAGGCTGACCAACGTAGAAGAAGCGCTTGGCTCCAAGGAACTTGAAAACAGCCAGTTAAACCAACAGGTCGAACTGCTTCAAATGCAGTTAGAAAAAACCATGCAACTGATCGAGTTGCAGGAAACACAGTTAGTCTTGGCACAGCGGCAACTCGAGGTAATGCTGAGCCAGCAGACCCAAGGGTCGGGTATAGCCCAAACAGCATCGTCTGGCGATAGCCCGGCTGGTATCGAACCCAAAGAAGCTGGCATAACCACTGACCAGCCCGATCCAAATCCTGTCGTAGAGGTTGAGAGTCAGGTGCCCCCGCAAATGGCCAGCACGGACACCGAGCCGGTACTCAAAGGCGACTCACTACCTGCGCTCGACCGCCCAGCGGCCGAATCCGCTGAACCGACAGCGGCTCCGCCGTGGGAAGACCCGGCACAGGCGCTGGATTGGGCTATCGAGTGGGGGCAGTTTTTGATCTCCAAAGTGGCTGATTTGCTTGATGTTGGGCTCGAAATCTTTGGGACGCTCAAAGCATATGCCCCAGGCTCTATCGATAATTCAGAAAACATGCCTTTGTTACTGGGCCTGTTGGTCTTGCTGCTTGTCTGGATCCTGATGCGCCGCCGCAGGGCGCGCAAAATCGACTTTGACGAAAGCGGCCTCACGGCGGACCCGGATCGGCTTCAGAAAGGTTCGATCTTCCGTTCACAAGCGACCGAGCCGGCGCCTGATTCAACAGCACAACAAGAACCCGGCCAGCGCGAAGAAAGTATGGGTGCAGGGTTTGTTACTGAGATCGAGACCCAACGAGGCGTCGCGGTACAAAGCGATGAAGTGGACCCACTGGCAGAGGCTGAGATCTATCTTGCCTATGGCCGCGGTGCGCAGGCGGAACAGACCCTGCGTGATGCGATACGGCGGACTCCTGAACGCAGCGAACTTAAGATTAAATTGCTCGAGGTGTACCAGACCCTGGGACAAAAGGAGCAATTTGACCGCCTAGCCCAAGAGCTTTCAGAGGTTCTTGAACCAAATTCTCCGGAGTGGGCTAATGTAATAGCGCTCGGTGGCACTCCCGAATCATCGAACCTGACTTTGAAAGACGTGAGTAGCGACAGCGTCCCAGTAGACTTAAGTGAGAATCACTATGACCCGGTCGCGCCAGTTGCGCCCACGCCGGCGACTACAACCCAGGCGGTGGATGAGTTTGACGAGGGGATGGAATTCGAGGTTGAGACTGATGTGAGCCCCGCAATGCCAAGAGCTGAACCCGAAAAAATATCGTCGGCTCCACAGAATCCGGTGATGGAAGGCGTTGAGGGCGCATTAGAGTTGGACATCGAAGTCCCCTTGCCCGCGGAAGAAAGCCTTAGGGACAACCCCATCTCCCCCGTAACGCCAGAGGTGTCCGATGACACACTCTCCAGTTCGGAACTTTTGGCCGACGCGGAATCGGCTACCCAACTGGATCTTGCCAGCGCCTATCTAGAGATAGGTGATGTCAAGACTGCAAGAGAACTACTAGAGGCGGTAGTCCGGGACGGTGATCCGGCGCAGATAACCAGGGCGCAAGCACTGCTAGCAGATATAGAGTCAGCCTGACCGAAAGTGCCCGGACGAGTTCTCAACTAATTTAAGGAAAGGATTATTACAGGCGAACCCCGCTGGCCAGCTTAGAGACCAGCGAGCAGACGTTATCCAGCAGAGTCGGTAGGGGTCGACCCTGCTCATCCAGATTGTTCTCAATTTCCGAGACGATAGCAGATCCGACCACCGCGGCATCAGCCGAGGCGGTCACGGCGCGGACTTGGGCGGGGTCTTTAATTCCAAATCCTACCGCGAGCGGAAGGGCCGTATGAGCTCGTAGTCGGCTGATCGCTTCGTCGATAGAATCGGTACTGGCTGAACGAGTACCGGTGATTCCAGCAATGGATACGTGGTAGACGAAACCGCTGGCGTTTTGTAAAACTTTGGCCAAGCGTTTATCGTTAGTGGTTGGTGTCACCAGTCGTATCCAGTGTAGCCCAGCGGTCCGAGCTGGATCACACAATTCATCATCCTCCTCAACTGGTAGGTCGACCAGAATGAGACCGTCAACCCCTGCGCTTACTGCGTCGCTGACGAATCGAGTTGTTCCATACTGATAGATAGGATTGAAGTACCCCATCAGTATTACCGGGGTGCGCTGATCGCCGGTTCGAAATTCCGACACCATATCCAGAGTCTGGCTGAGTGAAGCGCCTTGCTTTAGCGCTCTTAAGCTGGCCGCCTGAATGGCCGGACCGTCTGCCATGGGATCAGAAAATGGCATGCCCAACTCTATGATATCGGCCCCCGATTGAGGCAAACGTTTCATTAGAGCGAGGCTGGTAGTTGGATCAGGGTCGCCAGCGGTAATAAAAGTTACCAGACCCCCTCGTTTCATTTCGGCGAGCTCAACGAAAGTATCAGCGAGTCGATCTGGACGAATTTGTGAAGTCACAAGTCGATCCCCAGCGCGTCTGCAACTGTAAAAATATCCTTGTCCCCCCGACCACACATATTCATAACAATGATTTGGTCCTTTTGAAGCTCGGGAGCCAATTTGCGAACATGAGCCAAGGCATGTGCGGGTTCTAGAGCCGGGATGATCCCTTCGGT